>NZ_JBKKAP010000166.1:0-8668 GCF_046714615.1 Paeniglutamicibacter sp. | reverse complement strand
GGCGGAGCCGAAGCGGAATCCGGGCGGGAACTCCAGGGTGCGCGTCGCATCGTATCCCGAGGCGAGGTGGCCGGGCATGCCCGCGGTGGGGTGTTCGGTCATGGTGGGGTTTGTCCTCAACAATCATGAACGCACCAGCGTTCGGCCGACGGTTGCCCCGAGCCTAGTGCGAATCGCCGCGGCGGGCCAGAGGCGGCCGGGGAAGCCTGGGAGGAGTCCTGCCCGAAACCCGTGCCGCGCTCGCCGGGATTCGGTAAGGCACTCCGCTGCGGCTAGGCGTTGTCCGCGTCGTGTCGGGCCTTGTCCACGCCGGCGGTTGCGTCGGCCATGAAACGTGAAATCAGCTTCACTTCCTGATCGGAGTAGGTGGCAATGACCTCCATCATGCTCGCCGCCAGGGGGGCGAACATGGCGCGCCCGTCGGCCTGCGCCTTCGGGGTCATCTTGATGCGGACCACGCGCCGGTCCTTGTCGATGCGAAGCCGTTCGATGTGGCCAATCCGTTCGAGCCTGTCCAGCAAGGCGCTGGTGGCCGGCGAACTGAGCTGCAGGGTCCGCGAAAGGTCGCCCGGCGTTGGCGGGGTTCCCGCACGCTCGAAGCGCATGATGACGGCCAGCGCGTTCATGTCCGTGCGGTGGGTCTTGTGCCGGGTCCCGGTGGACTCGACGTACCTGTCCGATGCCTGCCCGAACTGCTGAAGAAGCAAGACGAGTTCGAAGGCAGCGGCGGGATCCATGGTGACCATTCTATGCCGCGACTTGAAATAGTTCCATGATGGAAATACTATTTCATGGAGACGTAATGTTTGATGAACGGAAATTCGTCCTTTCAACGAGGAGTGGGATCGTGGGCAATCAAGTCGTGGAGACAGGTGCAGGCGTCCGTCGGCGCGGAAACCGGCCCAGGCCGGGGACGGGCAAGGCGGTGCTACGCGCGGCGCTTGCCGTCGTGCTGGTTGCAATCTGGCTGGGCGTTGCGGGAGTGGGCGGACCGACCTTCGGCAAGCTCGGCGAGGTGCAAACCAACGACCAGGCGGCATTCCTGCCGGCCACGGCCGAGGCGACCCGGGCCCTGGAGTGGCAGGCCAAGTTCCGCACCTCCGACGCCATCCCCGCCGTGGTGGTGATCGCCGGCGAATCGGCGATCGACCAGGAAGGGATCAAGGAGCTGGCGACCTCGCTCAAAGACCTCAAGGGGCTTGACGGCGACATCGTCGGCCCGTTTGCCTCCGAGGACGGGCTTGCCGCCCAGCTGCTGGTTCCCCTTGACGGCAATGCAGAGGTCGAGGATGTCGTCGAGGCCCTGCGTGCAGAGCTCGGCGAGAGGATCCCCGAGGGGACCCGCGCCTACGTCACCGGCCCGGCCGGCTTCAGCGCGGACCTGGTCGAGGCCTTCGGCGGCATCGACGGCGTGCTGCTGGGCGTGGCACTTGGTGCGGTCTTCCTGATCCTGCTGCTGGTCTATCGATCCGTCCTGTTGCCGGTCACTGTGCTGTTCACGGCCGTTGCCGCGCTCTGCGCGGCCATCCTGGCGGTGTACATCATGGCCAAGGAAGGCTGGATCCGACTGGACGGGCAAAGCCAGGGCATCCTTTCGATCCTGGTCATCGGTGCGGCGACCGACTATTCACTCCTGCTGGTGGCCCGGCACAAGGAAGCGCTGTCCCGCGGGCAGGACCGCTGGGAGGCCGCCATGACCGCGTGGAAGCGATCCGTGGAACCGATCCTGGCCTCCGGCGGCACCGTGACCGTCGGCCTGCTGTGCCTGCTCTTCTCGGACCTGAACTCCAACAAGGCGCTGGGCCCCATCGGTGCCAGCGGCATTGTCTTCTCCATCATCGCCGCACTGACGTTCCTGCCCGCCGCCCTGGCACTGCTGGGCAGGAAGGCCTACTGGCCCTTCATGCCAAAGCCGGCCATTCCGCTTGGCCGCGAGGAACTGCCCGCAGGACTGTGGGGACGGGTCGCGGGCTTCGTCGGCCGCCACCCCCGGCCCATCTGGGTACTTACCGCGCTGGTGCTGGCCGCCGGGGCATTGGGCATGACCCAGCTCAAGGCCGCCGGCGTGCCGCAGAGCGAACTGGTCCTGGGCCAAACCGATTCCCGCGACGGGCAGATTGTGCTGGGCCAGCATTTTCCGGGCGGTACCGGAAGCCCGCTGTTTGCCATCGTCGATGAAACCAAGGCGAGCGAACTCCTGGGTTTGGCCGGGGACGCCGACGGGGTGGCGTCGGCCTACCTCCAGGCAGCGGACGGCGGGCCCGCGTTGGCCGGCGCCGGCCGGGATCCCCAGGCTGTCGAGGGCCGCAACCTCATGTCGATCACCTTGGACGATGCAGCGGATTCGGACGCGGCCAAAGCCACGCTACTCGACCTGCGACAGGTGCTCCACCAACAAGATGCAGGCTCATTGGTGGGCGGCACCACCGCGACCCTGAGCGACACCGCGACCACGGCGCAGGCGGACCTGGCCAAGATCATCCCGTTGATCCTCGGCGCCATCCTTGTCATCCTCATGTTGCTGCTGCGCTCGATCGTGGCCCCGGTGCTGCTGGTGGCCACGACCCTGCTGTCCTACGGAACGGCCATGGGCGTCTCGGCCTGGGTCTTCAACGGCATCTTCAACTTCGTCGGGGCCGACCCCTCGGTTCCGCTCTTTGGCTTCGTGTTCCTGGTGGCACTCGGGGTGGACTACAACATCTTCCTGATGACCCGGGTCAGGGAGGAGTCCCTGGTCCACGGGACGCGTTCCGGGGTCCTGCGCGGGCTGGCCGTCACCGGAGGGGTGATCACGTCCGCGGGCGTGGTGCTGGCAGCCACCTTCGCGGCCCTGGGCATCATTCCCATCATGTTCCTGGTACAGCTGGGGTTCATCGTGGCCTTCGGCGTGCTGCTGGACACCTTGGTCGTGAGATCGTTGCTGGTCCCGGCCCTGGTCCGAGACATCGGCCCGAAGATCTGGTGGCCGGGCAAGCTGGGGCGCACAAGGTAACGGATCTCTCGTTCTGCGGCGGGCCCGGTACTGCTAAGCTGGATACTTGTAGATCGGTAAGGTGCGAGTACTCTGCTTGCAACCCGAGGGTCTATGCGTCGACAGATTAGATTTCCCGATCCGCCGCATGCTCCGTCTCCTTTGCGAGAGGCGCTCGCGGCCGGTCGATGTGCGCTTAGCGCCATCTTGGCTCTCTCTTTCTTCGGCGACCACGCGCGCCGAAACCGTCGTGCGAAGCTTTGAGAGAAAGTACCACGTGAGTCCTTCATTTACTTCCCTTGGCGTGCCCGCAACCTTCGCAGACGTCCTGGCGTCGCAAGGAATCGAATCGGCATTCCCCATCCAGGAAGCCACCCTTCCCACCACCCTCAACGGTGGCGACGTGCTTGGCCGCGGCCAGACCGGCTCGGGCAAGACCCTTGCCTTCTCCCTTCCCGTGGTTGCCCGCCTGGCAGCCAACCCCAAGCCCCGCAAGGCACGCTTCCCGCGCGCCCTGATCATGGCACCCACCCGCGAACTGGCCACCCAGATCGCCAAGGTCGTTGAGCCGCTGGCCAAGGCCGTGGACCTCCGCGTTGGTGTTGTCTTCGGCGGCGTCTCGCAGCTGCGCCAGGAAAAAGACCTGAACGCCGGCGTTGACATCCTCATCGCCTGCCCCGGCCGCCTTGAGGACCTCCTCAAGCAGCGCGTCGCCGACCTCTCCCGCGTGGAAATCTCCGTGCTGGACGAGGCCGACCACATGGCCGACCTCGGCTTCCTGCCGGTCGTCAAGCGCATCCTGGACCAGGCCCCCCGCGGCATCCAGCACATGCTCTTCTCCGCCACCCTGGACAACGGCGTGGACAAGCTTGTCCAGCGCTACCTGTCCAACCCGACCGTTCACTCGGTCGATGCACCGACCGCCGCCGTGAACACCATGGAGCACCACGTGTTCCTGGTGTCCAACGACGACAAGAAGGAACTGGTCCGCACCCTGGCCTCGGGTTCCGGTCGCCGCATCATGTTCATGCGCACCAAGCACCACGCCAAGAAGATGGCCGTCTGGCTGACCAAGTGCGGCATCCCGACCGTTGACCTGCACGGCAACCTGAGCCAGAACGCCCGCGACCGCAACCTCGCCGCCTTCTCGGCCGGCGATGCCCGCGTGTTGGTTGCCACCGACGTTGCCGCCCGCGGCGTGCACGTCGATGGCGTCGAGCTCGTGGTTCACATTGACCCGCCGGCAGAGCACAAGGCCTACTTGCACCGCTCGGGCCGTACCGCCCGCGCCGGTTCGGATGGCATTGTTGTCACCATCGCCACCCCGGACCAGCAGAGCGACGTGAAGTCCCTGATCAAGGCCGCTGGCCTGAAGGTGCCGATTGTCAAGGTCACCCCGAACGCACAGGTCGTCATGGACGTCGTGGGCGAACTCGCGGCTCCCGTTGCCTATGTTGCCCCGCAGCTGCGCAGCACGGCCACCGTTCGCAAGGAAACCTTGACCGACTCCGACGCAGCAGGTGGCCGTGGCCGTCGCCGCGGCGGCCGCGGCACCGCCAAGAGCGCCACCGGCGAGGCCCCGCGCAACCGCGATGAAAACCGTGGCGGAGAGCGCCGCACCGAGAACCGTGGCGGCAACGCCCCGGCCGGACGCAGTGGCGAACGCCGTACCGAGAACCGCGGCGAAGGCCGCAGCGAGAACCGCGGCGAGGGCCGTGGCTACGCTGCTCCGGGCGGCCGCGGTGGAGAACGCCGCAATGACAACCGCGGTGCCGGAGCCTCGGCTCCTCGCGGTGGCGAACGTCGCACCGACAACCGCGCCGACCGCCGTGCCGACGTGCGCCAGGACGACCGCGACGTAGCCCGTCGCAGTGCCGTCCCCAACCGCGGCTCGGCAGCGGCACGCAACAACTCGGGCCAGCGCCAGGGTTCCAGCGCAGGTTCCCGCCCCCGCGGCGGAAACACCATCGCCGACGCGCTGGGTGCATCCAAGGTCGAAGCAGCAACCGGGGCAGGCCGTGGACGCGGTCCGCGCCGCGCAACGTCGCCGGCCTCGAACGGCCGCAACAACTACTAAGGCCATTCCGACCACCATGGGTGGTTGGGCTTGAGCCATTGGCTGGGTCCGGGATTACAACGAAAGTTGTGAACCCGGGCCCAGCCTGCGTTTAAGGGGCCGCGGGAGGATTTTTCGACTTCACCCTTCGTCGGGATCCGGATACCGAGAAATCATCCTTTTAGTCGCCCGGCGCGCTGGATTGAACCAATAATCTTGAGGAAACAGCGTGCGGCCGGCGCAGGTCGAAGCGAATCATTCGATCCGATTGGCACCTGCGCACGTGGCAGCGACCCTTACGACATCGGAGACAGTCTTGATTGAATCACTGCAGCAGTTCACGTCCAATTTCCCTCCCGCATTGCAGTGGCTCGCCGTGATGCTGGTGGCGGCCGTTCCATTCATCGAGTCCTACTTTGGCTCGGCACTCGGCGTTGTCATCGGCATCAATCCGGTGATTGCGATTTTCGCCGCAATCGTGGGCAACGTAGCTTCCATGCTGCTGCTGGTCAATGGCGCGCATTTCGTGCGCGGGAAGGTTGCCAAGGAGAAGACTGCTCCGTCACTAAAGTTCGTCAAACTGCGCTCGGCCTTCGATAAGTACGGCATCGCGGGCGTCAGCCTGTTGGGGCAGACAATCCTTCCGAGCCAAATTACCTCGGCTGCGCTGGTCTCCTTCGGTGCCGCCAAGGAGAAGGTCGTTTTCTGGCAAATCATTTCCATCATCCTGTGGGGCACCGCATTCGGCCTGCTCGCATTCCTCGGCATGGACCTGGTTCTGGGGAGCTAACGAATCCGCGCTCGAGGGAGGCGAGGGTCCAAGACCCTGCAGGCCCCGAATCCGCGCTCGAATTCGGGGCCGCGGCATTTTCGCGTGGAAATGGGAGACTTTGGAGCTGATCTCTCCCGGCGAACAGCACTCACAGCCAACTCCAAGTTCCCCGGAATTCCGCGGAACTTTTCTTTTCGTTGAACATGAAAGAGTCTCAAAATCTCAAAGTTGAGCCTTACCCACTCAACTTTGAATTGACATCGTTTTGCCACCGAGTAAACTTGAGTGCAGAACGCTCAAGCGGTTGAAATCGCCTTGAACGTTGGATTATTTTCCCAAGGTAATGAAGGAGCACCCCCATGTCTCGTGCCGTAGGTATTGACCTCGGAACCACCAACTCCGTTGTATCCGTCCTCGAAGGTGGCGAGCCCACCGTCATCGCCAACGCCGAAGGCAACCGCACCACCCCGTCGGTCGTTGCCTTCGCCAAGAGCGGCGAGGTCCTGGTTGGCGACATCGCCAAGCGCCAGGCCGTGAACAACATCGATCGCACCATTGCCTCGGTCAAGCGCCACATGGGCACCGACTGGTCGGTTGCCATCGACGACAAGAAGTACACCGCGCAGGAAATCTCCGCACGTACGCTGATGAAGCTCAAGACCGACGCCGAGTCCTACCTGGGCGAAAAGGTCACCGACGCCGTCATCACCGTGCCGGCCTACTTCAACGACGCCGAGCGCCAGGCCACGAAGGAAGCCGGCGAGATCGCCGGCCTCAACGTCCTGCGCATTGTCAACGAGCCGACCGCGGCCGCACTGGCCTACGGCCTGGATAAGGGCAAGGAAGACGAGCTCATCCTGGTCTTCGACCTCGGCGGCGGAACCTTCGACGTTTCCTTGCTCGAAGTTGGCAAGGACGAAGACGATTTCTCCACCATCCAGGTCCGCGCGACCTCGGGCGACAACCGCCTCGGCGGCGACGACTGGGACCAGCGCGTTGTTGACTGGCTGCTGGCCCAGGCCAAGCAGAAGGGCGCAGACCTGTCCAAGGACAAGATTGCCCTGCAGCGCCTGAAGGAAGCAGCGGAGCAGGCCAAGAAGGAACTCTCCTCGGCCACCTCCACCAACATCTCCCTGCAGTACCTCTCGGTCACCGCCGATGGCCCGGTTCACCTGGACGAGCACCTTTCCCGTGCCAAGTTCCAGGAACTGACCAACGACCTGCTCGAGCGCACCCGCAAGCCGTTCAAGGACGTTATCGCCGAAGCCGGCGTGAAGGTCTCCGAGATCGCCCACGTGATCCTCGTTGGCGGCTCGACCCGCATGCCGGCAGTTGCCGAACTGGTCAAGGAATTGGCCGGCAAGGAAGCCAACAAGGGTGTGAACCCGGATGAGGTTGTTGCCGTTGGTGCAGCACTGCAGGCCGGCGTGCTGAAGGGCGAGCGCAAGGACGTTCTGCTCATCGACGTCACCCCGCTGGCACTGGGCATCGAAACCAAGGGTGGTGTGATGACCAAGCTGATCGAGCGCAACACCGCGATCCCGACCAAGCGTTCGGAGACCTTCACCACCGCCGAGGACAACCAGCCCTCGGTTTCCATCCAGGTCTTCCAGGGCGAGCGCGAGTTCACCCGCGACAACAAGGCACTGGGCACCTTCGAGCTGACCGGCATTGCGCCGGCCCCGCGTGGAATCCCGCAGGTCGAGGTCACCTTCGACATCGACGCCAACGGCATCGTCCATGTGTCCGCCAAGGACAAGGGCACCGGAGTCGAGCAGTCGATGACCATCACCGGCGGCACCGCGCTGTCCAAGGATGACATCGAGCGCATGGTCCGCGAAGCCGAGGAGCACGCCTCCGAGGACAAGGCCCGCCGCGAGGCTGCCGAGACCCGCAACGCCGCCGAGCAGTCCGCCTACTCGGTGGACAAGCTCATCAAGGACAACGCCGACAAGCTGCCCGAAGAGGTCAAGACCGAGGTCCAGGCCGACGTTGACGCCTTGAAGAAGGCCCTGGAATCCCAGGACAACGACGACGAGGTCAAGGCCGCGTTCGAGAAGCTGCAGGCTTCGCAGACCAAGCTGGGCGAGGCCATCTACTCGCAGGCACAGAGCGAAGGCGCAGCAGCGGCCGACGACGCCGAGGCACCGAACGCCGATGAAGACATCGTCGACGCCGAGGTCATTGACGAAGACGAAAAGAAGTAAGGGGCGCATCAACCATGTCAGAGGAAATTCACGACGAGGGTGCCTCCAAGGAAGAGGTCACTCCTGTTGACGAAGCCCATGACTCGGGCGACGCGTTGAGCCAGGCCGAAGCCATCCTCAACGAGGCCGGCAGCGAGGCCGGGGATGAAACCCCGGTCAGCGACAAGGAAGCCGAATTGCGCGACGACCTGTTGCGCCTGCAGGCCGAGTACGTCAACTACCGCAAGCGCGTCGAGCGCGACCGCGATGTTGCGCGCGAAAGCGCCGTGCAGTCGGTCATCGTCAACCTGCTGCCGGTACTCGATGACATCGAGGCCGCACGGGCACACGGCGACCTGGTCGACGGACCGTTCGCCTCGATCGCCAACAAGCTCGACACGGTGCTCGAAGGCCTCGGCCTGGAGCGCATCGCCGAGGCCGGCGTGGCGTTCGACCCGAACATCCACGAGGCACTGATCCAGCAGCCGCACGCCGAGATCCCGGCGGACCACGTGGCGCAGGTTCTGCGCTCGGGGTTCAAGAAGGGTGAGCGCATCCTTCGCGCGGCCCAGGTGATCGTTTCCCTCGGGGAGTAGGCACCAAAAGGCGGCACCGGCAGCCATGCAGGTGGCGCCCCCCCCCCCAAGGTTGGGGGGCGCGCCGGGGGGGGGGGGGGGGGGCCC
>NZ_JBKKAP010000165.1:0-1289 GCF_046714615.1 Paeniglutamicibacter sp. | reverse complement strand
CACTTCGCCCGGACAATGGCCTACATCCCGCACTGGTACGTGATGCGGAAGCAGGCGCACCCGGACGGGCGCGGCGCCGGTCACGAATCCCTCTACTTCCTGATCCGCGACCACGGCTACGACCGAGCATGGTACCGGCGCACGTTCCGGTCGATCGACCTCGGGGGCTGGTCGTTCTGGATGCTGACGAACGGCGACTTCTTTAACTGTGCTCCGCTCGGCGTCGAGCAAGACCCCCGACCTACATGCAGGGTTCATGACGGCGAAAGAATGACCCTCGACAACGCCAGGCCGTACCGTCAGTGGCACTGTGGTAGTCGCTTTGCAACTCGCCGGTCCTGACATAAACCGCGGAGCTTTCCGGACCCACCTCCGCCCCATTCTCTAGACCTCTTTTGACCCCCATTTGTAGGGCTTTTCCGGGTCCTTCTTGACACCCGTGTGTCACAATCAACCCATGGCGACCGAGACAACTCCGACAACTCTTCTTTCGAACGCGTCGGATCGCGCGGGAGTGGCCGAGGCTGTCCGCATCTACGAGCGCGCCGCAGAACGCATCTCGGTGGCACCGACCTCGGGGCAGGCTCCGGCGACTAGCCGGGAGGCTTCCGGCGCGAACGCCTACGCTCGATAGGGCTCCGTGCCGACCTGGAGCGAACTTCTCGCTGAGCTTCAGCCAGGAGGCAAGTGGGCAGACCCGGCTACGGGTAACCCCGACCTCGACGGCATGCGTCGGCACTGGATAGCGGAACTGTCTGCGTATACCAAGCGCCACACTGTCCTGTACGCCGCCGACTTCTTGTCGCCGATCAAAGCGTCGTCACCCGACCAGGCGATCGGTCTGAGCGACATGCAGGGACTGATGGAGGTGTTCAAGGACCTCGACGTA
The DNA here is from genome assembly GCF_046714615.1 of Paeniglutamicibacter sp. NCBI lineage: Bacteria > Bacillati > Actinomycetota > Actinomycetes > Micrococcales > Micrococcaceae > Paeniglutamicibacter > Paeniglutamicibacter sp. Next base: position 400 of record NZ_JBKKAP010000165.1, on the reverse strand, counting down.
AAGGTGGGGCTTGACCTCATCCTTCACAGCCCGGGCGGCGACCCCACGGCGGCGGACAGCCTCGTGAGGTACATGCGCGACCGATTCAGTGACGTGCGGGTCATCGTGCCGATTGCTGCCATGAGCGCCGCGACGATGTGGTCCCTCGCTGCTGACACGATCATGATGGGCCAGCACTCACAGCTGGGGCCCATCGACCCCCAAATCAACATTGGTGCGGGGATGGTTCCCGCTGGCGCGATCAAGCGCAACTTCGAGAAGGCGCAGCGGGAGTGCGCGCAAGACCCTCGCATGCTGAGCGGGTGGGTGCCGACTCTCCAGCAGTATTTCCCTGGCCTCCTCGAGATGTGTGACGACTACTCGAACTTGTCAAAGGTTCTGGTCGGCCAGTACCTCCGCC
>NZ_JBKKAP010000164.1:0-6202 GCF_046714615.1 Paeniglutamicibacter sp. | reverse complement strand
CCCTGCTCGAAAAGATCGACGGCAGCCAGCCGCTGCTCGGCGGTCAATGAACTATTTTGACGCATGAAAAACTCCCCGAAAGTAAGGATCTGAATTATTCAGTCCAACTTTCGGGGAGCAGTTCATTTGGTGCGGGGGCTTCGGCATGTTCGGTTCCCGGTCGCGTGGTCCGGACTCCGCGGGCGGCCGCGGGGGCGGACCTCAGCGTCGTGCGGCGTACTCCCTAAGCTCCTCGTCGACCGAGATCGGGCTGCGCAGCAGCATCCCACCGATCACGATGCCCGCGGAGGCCGCGATGAGGAAGCAGAACGGGGCCGTCCATCCACCGGTGACGTCGTGGAGGAGACCGACGACCAGCGGGCCGGCAACGGAAATCAGTGCCCCGTTTCCCTGCACGAACCCACTCAGTGCCGCGGTCGTGGCGGGGGTCCGCGTCCTGGCGTTGATCAACGCGAGCATCACCGGAAACAAGCCGGTGCCCGAAGCCGCGACGAGGACCCAGAGCGGCGTCAGGAAGCCGGGAGCAAGCATCAGGCCCATGTAGCCGGACACGAACAGGGCAGCCCCGATGTAGGCAAGCACCGCAGGACTGCGCATCCGGAGGGCGATCGCGGGGACGACGAGGGCCAACGGGCCGGCGGTTACGGCGTAGACGGACAGGAGGATCCCGGCCTTGACGCCGGAGATGCCTGCCGTGTCCATCAGTATTTCCGGCAGCCAAGCCAGCATCGCGTACCCGTTGAGCGCGGACATCCCGTGCATCAGCAGCAGGCCCCATGCCACTCGCGAACGCCACAGTCCGACCCCCGCGCCGCGCCCGGCGGAGACAGCCGTCGAACCCTCCACGCCGCGTCTGGCTTGTGACCTCCCCCTGAGGACCAACGCTATCCAAGGAGGTGCCGCGATCAGCGCGGCTGCGCCCCAGACCATGAGCGAGATACGCCAGCCCGCCGCATCCGCGACCACCGGGGAAACGGTGCCCGGGATGGCCGTGCTGACGGAGAACAGCATGGCGTAGATGCTGGTCATCAAGGCGATCCGGTCAGGGAAGTACTTCTTCACCAGTGCAGGGAGCAGGACGTTGCCCACGCCCATGGACAGCATCGCCACGATGCTGCCGAAAAGCAGCTGCGTGAAGTCCCCTGCCAGTGCGCGGACCAAGTGGCCCGCGGACATCCCGATGCAGGCCAGCAACAGATTGGTTTCCAGCCGGATCCAACGGGCGAGGACCGGTCCCAGCAATCCGCCCATCGCCAGCATCAGTGGCGCAAGCATGCCGATGATGCCCAGGGCTACATCGCTCAGCGGCACGTCCACTTGGATCCGGTCCACGATCGGCGACATGGCGGTGACCGCCGAGCGCAGGTTGAGCGCCACCAGCACGATGCCGGTGAGGGCCAGGGCCCGGCCCGCCCAAACGGGCCGCAACTTGAACTCGTTGCCCGGGGACGCGATTCCACCACTCACTGATGCCTCCTGGGGCTTGGGCCGATGTGTTGCCGCGTGGGGCGGGAGCGGCGGTTGCCGCGGACGCCAATGTCTGCGGCAACCGCCGCCGGGAACCCGGTGGTTCCGGTCAGCTGCCGGTCCAGTGGGGCACGCGCTTTTCGACGAAGGCGCGGGCGCCCTCGGCTGCGTCGTTAGACTTGCGGATCGGGTCGACGAATTCGTGCTGGCGGGCGAACTTCTCTTCCAGCGGCCAGTCGACGGACTTGACCATGATCTGCTTTGAGGTGGCCAGCGCCAGCGGCGCATTCTTCGCGATCTCCTGGGCCAGCTGCAGGGCTTGCTCCAGCGCGGCGCCGGGTTCGGTGACGCGGTTCACCAGATGCAGTTCTCCGGCCTCGGTGGCCGGCAGCATCCGGCCGGTGAGGACCAGCTCCATGGCGTAGTGGTACGGCAGGCGGTGCTGCAGCCGCAGCAAGCCGCCGGCGTTGGCCGTCAGCCCCCGCTTGACCTCGGGCAGGCCGAAGGTGGCATTGCTGGCCGCCACGATCAGGTCGCAGGCCAGGGCGATCTCGAATCCGCCGCCGAGCGCATACCCTTCGACGGCGGCGATGAGAGGCTTGGCCGGCGGACGCTGGACGAGCCCGGCGAAACCGCGGTCCGGAACAATGGGGATCTCTCCGCGGGCGAAGCCCTTCAGGTCCATGCCGGCGCAGAAGGTGCCGCCGGCGCCCGTGATGATGCCCAGGCTCAGATCCTCGCGGCTGTCGAGCAACTCGAAGGCCGCGGCGAGTTCCTCGGAAAGCTGCAGCGACATTGCGTTCCTGGCCTGCGGCCGGTTCAGCGTCAGGATCAGGACCCTGCCGCGCTCCTCCAGGAGCAGGGGCGCTTCTTCCCGGCTCATGCGTGCCCTCCGATGCCGGTGATGGCCACGCCAGCGCGGGTCTTGTATTTCTTGTTGATGTTGATCAGCACGGCGGTCAGCGGTTCAAGCTGGCGTGCCAGCCGCAGCGCGCCTGCATCGATGCCCTCCTTGCCCGTGACTGCGGCCGCGAGCTCCATCACGAGTGCCTTGGCCTGCGCATCGTCGCCGCAGACCAGGATGTCTTCGTGGCTGAGCAGTCCCTCGTTCTTCCACAGCGAGAGCGCAGCCACGTGGTGGAAGGACCCGACGACGACGGCCTCGGGGACCAGCCGCTGGGCCTCCTCGGCTGCGCTTTCGGACAGGGTCAGCCCGTAGGGTCCGGCCGCATCGAAGCCGAGAGGATTGACGCAGCTGATGATGGTTTTGCCGCGCAGCTCATCCCTGAGGGACGTGACGAGTTCCGCGTGTCCTTCCCACGGAACGGCCAGCAGGACGATGTCGGATGTCGCGACGGCGTCGGCGTTGGTGGCACCGATGACCGTTGCCGGCCCGCCGATTTTCGCGGCAATTTCCTCCGCCTTTTCACTGGCCCGCGCGGCGTCGCGCGAACCGATGGTGATGGCGTTGCCGGCCTGCGCCAGGCGGTAGGCCAGGCCCCGTCCCTGCGGACCGGTGCCGCCGACGACTGCGATTTTGTGCGTCATGATCTCTCCCATTGTCGATTCCTAGCGCGGTGCCATGCGGATGGCGCCATCGAGTCTGATGGTTTCCCCGTTGAGCATCGGATTGGCGATGATGTGTTGGGCCAACGAGGCGTATTCGTCGGGCTCGCCGAGCCGGGACGGGTTCGGGACGCTTTGCGCCAGCGAATCGCGGACCTTTTCCGGCAGCCGGGCCAGGATCGGCGTATCGAACAGGCCCGGGGCGATCGTCATGACGCGGATGCGCCTGCTGGCCAGGTCGCGCGCGGCCACCAGGGTCATGCCAACGATTCCGGCCTTGGCCGAGGCATAGGGGATCTGGCCGATCTGGCCTTCGTAGGCGGCGACGGAGGCGGTGAGGATGCAGACGCCGCGTTCGCCATCGAGTTCTTCGTTCTTCGCCATCCGCGCCGCGGCCAGGCTCAGGACATTGAAGGTGCCGATGAGGTTGGTCCGCACCACGCCTTCGAAGATTTCCAGCGAGCCGGGGTTGCCGTCGCGGTCCACGAGGCGCAGGGCGCCGCCGCGGCCGGCGCAATGCACCAGCGCACGCAGCGGCGCGATGCCTTCTGCGGCGTCGAGTGCGGCATTGACCGAATCCGGATCCGTGACGTCGGCCGGCACGAAGGTGGCGCCCAGTTCGGCAGCCACCTCGGCACCGGCGGAGGTGGGTAGGTCAAGGATGACGACCTTCGCGCCGTCGTCGGTGAGGCGGCGTGCCGTGGCCGCACCCAGGCCAGAGGCGCCGCCGGTGACGACGACGGATGCTCCGTTGATGATCATGGTTTTCTCCTGCGGGGGTTGGTTAGAGACGTTCGATGATGGTGGCGTTGGCCATGCCGCCGGCCTCGCACATGAGTTGGAGGCCGTAGCGCTGTCCGTTGTCCTCGAGCGCATGCAGCATCGTGGTGAACAGCCGTGCGCCCGAGGCCCCCAGAGGGTGGCCAAGGGCGATGGCTCCGCCTCTGGGATTGACCTTGTCGGGATCGGCATTGAAGTGGCTCTGCCAGGCCAGGGGAACCGGTGCGAAGGCCTCGTTGATCTCGATGTGGTCGAGCTGCCCAAGGCTCATTGCCGACCGGGCGAGAATCTTCTCGGTTGCCGGGATGGGGGCAGTGAGCATCAGAACCGGATCGTCCCCGACCGCGGTCATGGCGTGGACGCGTGCGCGTGGCGAAAGCCCCAGCTCCCTTGCCTTGCGGTCACTCATCAAGAGGACAACGGTGGCGGAATCGGATAGTTGCGAGGAATTCCCGGCGGTGACCGACCAGGTGACCTGGGGGAAGCGCGCGCTGAGTTCAGGGGTCTCAAACACGGGCTTGAGTTCGGCCAGGCGTTCGGCGGTGGTGTCGGGACGTATCGTTTCGTCGCGGGCGACAAGGGTGCCTGCCATTGTCCTGACCGGAACGATTTCGCGGTCCAGCAGGGCGGAAGAGGCGTGGGCAAGTCGGTGGGAGCGCGCTGCATACATGTCTTGGGCTTCGCGGTCCACGCCGTACTTGGCCGCCACCAGTTCCGCGGCAACACCCTGGGAGACCATCCCCGGGGAGTACCGGGCCGTGACCGATGGGCCAAATGGATCGGCACCGGCGCGGGCGGAGCCCATGGGAACCCGACTCATGGATTCAATGCCGCCGGCAATGACCATGTCATAGGCACCGGCCAGGATGCCTTGGGCAGCAAAATGGATCGCCTGTTGCGAAGAGCCGCACTTGCGGTCGATGGTGGTCGACGGGACATGTACGGGGTAACCGGCCGCAAGCCAGGCCATGCGGCCGGGAGTTGCCGACTGTTCCCCGGTCTGCGAGACGCAGCCTATGAGGACGTCGTCGACCGCGCCGGGATCGATTCCGGTGCGCTCGACAAGGGCAATCAGGGCTTGGGCCAGCAAGTCCACGGGATGGACATCAGAGAGAGCGCCACCGGCACGTCCCCGTCCCGTGGGGGTGCGCAGTGCGTCGATGATCAGGGCATTAGTAGTCATGGGTCAACCTCCTCCCTATTGCTTATCATGATTGTCATCTTAGAGTAAAGGGTATCCGGCTGGATGACCGAACATGAACCGGCAACGACAGACTGCGGGGTTCGGGGGAGTGAACGCTCCTCGGCGGAGATCGATCCGGCACAGCCCTTCTCAAATCCATATAAATTGTTATATTGAAATAACAGCAGAGTTCGATCTGCCTCTTCGAGGCGACAGTAACCGCGTCGGGCCATCCGTGGACCGGCTTCTCTCCTTCAGCGAGGTGCACCCCGAAGGGGGTGCACCGTCTACCCGCGGCTGCCTAGCAATCGAAGATCCACCATATGGGCAACGAAAATCCAGGAGTTATGAATGGCAACGTTAGCGTCAATTGAGGACCGCGTCCGGAGGATCGAAGACCGCTCGGCGATTCAGGAGCTGGGTGTCCTTTACGGGTTCATCATGGATGAACGCGACGAAGGCGGGATTCGTCAGATCTTCACGACGGACGCCACCTTGCGTTCGCAGGACGGCGTCTTCGCCGCAAGCGGCATCGAGGAAATCGTCGAGACTTACTTGGGCCGTTTCGCTGCCCTCGGTCCGACAAACCACTACAGCCATGGACACGTAGTGCGTTTCGACGACGGCGACCCTGACACCGCGACTGGCCTGCTGGCTTCGCACGCCGAGGTGTCGCGCAACGGGACCGCCATGCAGGTGGCCCTTCGCTACAAGGACACTTACCGCCGGGTTGAAGGCAAATGGCGGATCGCGGACCGGTTGATGTCCTACATGTACTACCTCTCGGTGGACGAGTACGCCGAGGGTCTTGGGGACCGCAACAGCGTTCGGGTCTATGGAGACCACCGGCCGTCCGATTGGCCAGAGGCCCTCTATTCGGAGAACGGCAGCGACTGGCTCAAGGCGTACCTCTAAATCCGTTCCGTTGAAGGGGGCGCTGGATCTGCGGTGTGACGGCGATGCGCACCTCAACCTGTTAATGCCTGGGTGCCGGGTCAGGCCCGAGGAATCAATGCATGCCGAGCAGCGCCGCACTGTGATTCGTTTCTGCACGTCGCCGCTTGGTCCCGTTGCAGATGGATACCGGCATGCATGCGGCGGCAGGCGTCATTTGTCCTGACCCCGGGCTCATTCCGGGTTCCATCCCTTCTTGGGTTCCTTGTGGGTTCCCTCGGGCCAATGCGCGGAACGGCATCGAAGCCGTTC
>NZ_JBKKAP010000163.1:0-26807 GCF_046714615.1 Paeniglutamicibacter sp. | reverse complement strand
GTTGAAGTAGTCATGACCATCCTGCACGCCGGCGGTAAGTTTGGCGGCGGCGGTTTTGCAGTTTCTGGCGGTCTTCACGGTGTGGGTATCTCCGTGGTCAACGCCCTCTCCCGTCGAGTGGACACGGAAGTTCGGCGTCAGGGCCACGTTTGGCGGATGACCTTCGTCGACGGCGGCAAGCCGCAGGGCGAACTCGTCAAGGGCGAAGCCACTGACGTTACCGGAACGTCCCAGACGTTCTACCCCGACGGAACCATCTTCGAATCTACTGAGTTCGACTTCGAGACGCTCCGTGCGCGTTTCCAGCAAATGGCCTTCCTCAACAAGGGCCTGCGGATCACGCTGACCGACGAGCGTCCGGTGAACCGCGACGGCGACGACGACCTCGACCTGGACGCTGTGGCAACCGAAGGTGAAGTAGCCGCCGAGCACCGAACCGTGGTGTACCAATACCCGGACGGCCTCCTGGACTACGTCAAGCACCTGAACTCGAGCAAGAAGGTTGAAATCGTCCACGAGGACGTTATCGCTTTCGAAACCGAGGACACTGAGCGGCACATCGCCGTCGAGGTCGCCATGCAGTGGACCACCGCCTACTCGGAAAGTGTCCATACCTATGCAAACACCATCAACACCCATGAGGGTGGAACGCACGAAGAAGGCTTCCGCGCAGCGATGACCTCGCTCATCAACCGCTATGCGCGGGAGAAGAGCATCATCAAGGAAAAGGAAGACAACCTTACCGGTGATGACATCCGTGAAGGTTTGACGGCCGTCATCTCCGTGAAGCTTTCCGAGCCGCAGTTCGAAGGCCAGACCAAGACCAAACTGGGCAACTCCGAGGTCAAGGGCTTCGTCCAGCGCGTTGTCACGGACCAGCTGGGTGACTGGCTGGAACGGAATCCCGGCCCCGCCCGCGATGTTATCCGCAAGGCCATTTCCGCTGCCCAAGCGCGCATGGCCGCTCGCAAGGCCCGCGATAACGCCCGCCGGAAGAGCCCGCTGGAGTCCTTCGGCATGCCCGGCAAGTTGTCTGACTGCTCCTCCAAGGATCCCTCACGTTGCGAGGTCTACCTCGTGGAGGGTGACTCGGCCGGTGGTTCTGCCAAGCGTGGACGTAACCCTGAGACCCAAGCCATCCTGCCGCTGCGGGGAAAGATCCTGAACGTGGAGCGCGCACGCCTGGACAAGGCCCTGGGCAACGCCGAAGTCCAGTCCATGATCACGGCTTTCGGCACGGGCATCGGCGAAGACTTCGACATCACCAAGCTCCGCTAACACAAGATCGTCCTGATGGCAGATGCTGACGTTGATGGCCAGCACATCACCACCCTGCTGATGACGCTGTTGTTCCGCTACATGCGCCCGCTGATCGAAAACGGCTACGTCTACCTGGCCCAGCCGCCGCTGTACAGGATCAAGTGGTCCAACGCTGCACACGACTACGTTTACAGTGACCGCGAACGTGATGAAACCATCCGCAAGGGTGCTTCCATGAACAAGCGGCTCCCCAAGGACAACGGCATCCAGCGCTACAAGGGTCTCGGCGAGATGGACTACACCGAGCTGTGGGACACCACCATGGATCCGGATCGCCGCACGCTGCTGCAGGTCACCATGGATGACGCACTGGCTGCCGACCAGACCTTCTCCGTCCTGATGGGCGAGGACGTTGAATCGCGCCGTAACTTCATCCAGCAGAACGCCAAGGACGTCAGGTTCCTCGATATCTAGGGCTCCACAAGGGCATCTGAATATTCTTGAACTGACATATACCTGAAACGGAAACCTTAGATTATGAGTGACGAAACTCCCGAAGTCCCGGCGGAACCCACTGCCGACGACGTAGTTCTTGAGGGCGATGTGCTGACCGACCGCGTGGAGCAGGTGGACCTGCAGACAGAGATGCAGCGGTCTTACCTCGACTACGCCATGGCCGTTATTGTCGGCCGTGCCCTCCCGGACGTCCGCGATGGCCTGAAGCCGGTGCACCGCCGCGTTTTGTACGCAATGTTCGACGGCGGTTACCGCCCCGACCGCTCGTTCAACAAGTGCGCCCGCGTGGTGGGCGACGTCATGGGTACCTATCACCCGCACGGTGACATGGCGATCTACGATGCCCTGGTGCGTCTGATCCAGGACTGGACCATGCGGTACCCGCTGGCACTGGGCCAGGGCAACTTCGGCTCACCGGGCAACGACGGCGCCGCTGCACCGCGTTACACCGAAACCAAGATGGCACAGCTGGCCATGGAGATGGTCCGCGACATCAACGAGGACACCGTTGACTTCCAGGACAACTACGACGGCAAGAACCAGGAACCGACCATCCTGCCGGCGCGTTTCCCGAACCTGTTGGTCAACGGCTCCTCCGGCATCGCCGTGGGCATGGCCACCAACATCCCGCCGCACAACATGCGCGAGGTTGCCGCCGGCGTCCAGTGGTACCTGCAGCACCCCGAGGCCAACCGCGAGGAACTCCTCGAAGAGCTGATGCGCCACGTCAAGGGCCCGGACTTCCCGACCGGCGCCATGATCCTGGGCACCAAGGGCATTGCCGATGCCTACCGCACCGGACGCGGCTCCATCACCATGCGCGCGGTGGTTTCCGTCGAGGAGCTGCAGGGGCGCACCTGCCTGGTCGTCACCGAGCTGCCGTACCAGGCCAACCCGGACAACCTGGCGGTGAAGATCGCCGAGCTGGTCAAGGACGGCAAGATCTCCGGCATCGCCGACCTGCGCGACGAGACCTCGGGCCGCACCGGCCAGCGCCTGGTCATCGTGCTCAAGCGCGATGCCGTCGCCAAGGTCGTGCTGAACAACCTCTACAAGCACACCGAGCTGCAGTCCAACTTCTCCGCGAACATGCTCGCGATCGTCGACGGGGTGCCGCGCACCCTCTCGCTGGACGCGTTCATCCGCCACTGGGTGACCCACCAGATGGAAGTCATCATCCGGCGCACCCAGTTCCGCCTGCGCAAGGCCGAGGAGGAAGCGCACATCCTGCGCGGCCTGCTCAAGGCCCTGGACGCCCTGGACGAGGTCATCGCGTTGATCCGCCGCTCCAACACCACCGAGGCCGCGCGCGACGGGCTGATGGAGATGCTGGACATCGACGAGCTGCAGGCCCGCGCGATCCTCGACATGCAGCTGCGCCGCCTGGCAGCCCTGGAACGCCAGCGGATCCAGGACCGCCACGCCGAGCTCGAGGTGATGATCACCGAGTTCAAGGTCATCATCGCTTCTCCGGAACGCCAACGCACCATCATCTCCGAGGAACTCGCCGAGATCGTCGAGAAGCACGGCGATGACCGCCGCACCAAGGTGCTCATGGGCTACGACGGCGACATGAGCGTCGAGGACCTGATTCCCGAAGAGGAAATGGTCGTCACGATCACCCGCGGCGGCTACGTCAAGCGCACGCGCAGCGACAACTACCGGTCGCAGCACCGCGGCGGCAAGGGCATCAAGGGCGCCGCGCTGCGCGGGGACGACGTGGTGGAGCACTTCTTCGTCACCACCACGCACAACTGGCTGCTCTTCTTCACCAACCACGGCCGCGTGTACCGCACCAAGTGCTACGAACTGGCCGAGGCAGGGCGCGACGCCAAGGGCCAGCATGTGGCCAACGTGATGGCCTTCCAGCCGGACGAGCACATTGCCCAGGTCCTGGACCTGCGCAACTACGAGCAGGCCCCGTATCTGGTGCTCGCCACCCGCAACGGCCTGGTCAAGAAGACGCGCCTGGCCGACTACGACACCAACCGCACGGCCGGGGTCATCGCCATCAACCTGCGCGACGGCGACGAGCTCGTCTCCGCACAGCTGATTTCCGAGACCGACGACCTGATGCTGGTCTCCCGCAAGGGCCAGTCGGTGCGCTTCACGGCCACCGACGACGCGCTGCGCCCCATGGGACGCGCCACGTCCGGCGTGACCGGCATGAAGTTCCGCGACGAGGACGAACTGCTCGCCGCGGACGTGGTTTCCGAGGATTCCTATGTGTTTGTCGTCACCGAGGGCGGCTACGCCAAGCGCACTTCCGTGAATGAATACCGCGTGCAGTCCCGCGGCGGCATCGGCATCAAGGTCGCCAAGCTCGCCGAGGACCGCGGTGACCTCGTCGGTGCCCTGATTGTCCACGATGAGGACGAGGTTCTGGTGGTCATGGAGGGCGGCAAGGTCGTGCGCTCGGACGTTTCGCAGGTTCCTGCCAAGGGCCGCGACACCATGGGCGTCATCTTTGCCAAGCCGGACAAGAAGGACCGCATCATCGCCGTCGCGAAGAACACCGAACGCGGCCTCGGAGAGAACGCCGAGGAAGATGCAGTACCGTTGAACGCGGAAAAGACACAAGAAACGGCCTCCGAGGCCCTTCCGGGTGATGAAAACCTGGCGGGAACCGAGGAAAACCTTGGGCACGACGACGAGGCCACCAACGACGGAGGTAACGCGTGAGCACCCCGAATACGCCCCGCCCGGCGGGCGGCACTGGTGGTACCCGTCCCGCACCGCCACGACAGGCACCCGTAGGGGCCCAGCGTCCCGCGGGAGCGCCACGGCCAGGAACCGCACCCCGGCCCTCGGCCGCGCAGCGCCCGGCCGGCGCACCCCGCCCCGGGGCCCCGCGCCCCGCCGGTGCGGCAGCTGGACGCCCGCAACAGCTGGTGCGCCCGGCGCCCAAGGCCAAGGTCCGCAAGGCCCGCCTGCTCATTTCCAAGGTCGACCCCTGGTCGGTGCTGAAGATGGCATTCCTGCTCTCGGTGGCCCTGGGCATCGTCACGGTCGTTGCCAGCGTCGTCCTGTGGTCGGTGCTTGACCTGACCGGCATCTTTGAGTCCATCAACGGGCTGTTGCGCGAAATCATCGGCTCCGAAACCGGGTTCGACTTGATGGAAATCGCTTCGCTGGGCCAGGTTGCCTCGTTCGCCACCATCATCGCCGTGGTGAATGTGGTATTACTCACGGCACTGTCAATGCTGGCAGCGGTGCTCTACAACCTCTCGTCGACCCTTGTTGGCGGCATTGGTGTGACCCTGACCGACGATTAATTCGCGGAAACGCGCCAAAATCGGCCCTCGAAGCCCTTCGTAAAGGGACCTTTGAGGGCCGATTTGTTTCTTGGGCGGTTTCTCGGGTATTGTTTTATCTCGTTCCCAGCGGGAACAAAGAGGGCGTATAGCTCAGGCGGTTAGAGCGCTTCGCTGATAACGAAGAGGTCCCTGGTTCAAGTCCAGGTACGCCCACGGATTCCCTCGTCCGACCGAATAGGTGAAAGGAAATCTCCATGCGGAAGTTTCTGGTGTTGGTGGCAGTAGCCGCAGGCATTATTGGTTATCGGAAGTACAAGGAATCTTCGGCCGAAAAAGCCACCTGGAGCCAGGGCACCGATAAGGTAAACTGAATTCATTCGGGGGAATGGCGCAATCGGTAGCGCACCTGCTTTGCAAGCAGGTGATGTACAACAAAATACGGGGACTTAGCTCAGTTGGTAGAGCGGTAGCTTTGCAAGCTTCAGGTCAGGGGTTCGACCCCCCTAGTCTCCACCGAAGTAAAAGGTCCGGAACGAAAGTTCCGGACCTTTTCGCTTTAACTTCAGTTCCTTCCTCGCCGAACACCGATCGAGGTGGGGCCAAGCACTGAAACGGTGGCACAGCTGACCTTATGGACGCCGAGGATGAGCCATCCCGATCACCCCTATTCGCTGATACGACGCACGATTAACCATGGAGTGGGCAGATGACCTTTGTATTGGCCCTGGTGGGCGTCCTGGGTGTTGCCGCATCCGGCCCGCTCATTGCCGCATTTCCCGCAGTTCCTGCCCTCTCCATGGCCTTGTGGCGCAACGCAGTGGGTACCGCCGTCATGGCTGTTCCCGCACTGGTGAATGATCCGCGCGCCTTTGGCCGGCTGCGGCGCCGGGAATGGGGGTGGAGCGCCCTGGCAGCGGTCTCGCTGGCCCTGCACTTCGCCTTCTTCATGACCTCGGTCCGCATGACCACCGTTGCCGCCGCCACCGCGCTGGTGTGCCTGCAGGCGGCGTGGATCGCCCTGTTCCAGTCCCTGCGCGGAACCCGGTACGGCTGGCGGGTTGGCCTGGGCGTCCTGCTGGCCTTCGCCGGTGTCCTGGTGATCACCGGGTTCGACATCGGTTCGGGCACGGAGGCACTTGTCGGCGACGGTTTGGCCCTCGTAGGTGGCATTCTGGCCGCCGCCTACACGCTGTCGGGGTCCAAGGCCAGGGCAACCATGAGCACCAGCTCCTACACCACCGTCTGCTACGGACTGACCTCGATCCTGCTCCTGGCGATGTGCCTGCTGGCCGGTGAGCCAATCTGGGGATTCGACCTCAATGGGTGGATCGGCATCCTTGCGTTGGCGTTGTGCTCCCAGGTCCTGGGGCATTCGGCCCTGAACCACCTGTTGAGCTCGCTGGGCCCGTTGACCGTGTCCACCCTGATCCTGTTGGAAATTCCGGGGGCCGCCTTGTTGGCGGCATTGTTCCTGGGCCAGGTGTTGCCTGCCGGCACGGTCGTTGGGCTGGCTGTCATCCTGTCGGGCCTGTTCTTCGTCGTGCGGGGCCAGGGACGCACACCGGCGAGCGTCATGGCCGCAGAGGAGCCACCGGCAAAGGAACAGGGCAGCACCTGACCCATCGCTCCCCCCGGATCCCGGAGGCAGTGACGGGCCACGTACTGCCCTGCTGCTGGATGTCGTTGCCCCGAGGCATCCGGTGTGGATGCCAGGGGGGCTGGTAAAAACTACTTCTTGGTGCGGGGGCCCGGCTTCGGCGCGGTGTCCCCATCGGTGGCCTCGGCGACCTTGGCCTCGCTTGCGTCGATGGCTTCCTCGGCCTTGTGCTTGGCCGTGGTGGCTGCCTCCGCAATTTCCTCGGCAGTTTCGGCGAGCTTCTCCTTCGTCTCGGCGACCGCTTCCTTGGCCGCCTCGGAAGCGTTTTCCTTGGCCTCGGCCGCGGACGAAGCCACTTCGTCGCGGACTTCCTCCACGCTTGCAGGAACCTCCACCGGGCCGCTGGCGCGCACCGTGGTCGGTTCCACCGGTGCCGGGGTCTTCCACGGGTCATCGATGGGCTTTGAGGCGCGCCATGCGGCTACGGCTGCAGCGCCTGCGGCAGCAATGACGGCAACGACGAGCCAGCCCTTTTTCTTCTTCGCTGGCTTCTGCACCTTATTAAGCTCCTTGCTGACATGGCCCACGGCAGCGTTTGCGCCGCTCTGGACGCGGGCGACGGTTTCGGCACTGGGCGTGAGCTTTTCGGAAACCTGGTGAAGCGCCTCGGGGATCTTGGCCTGTTCGAGCTTGCGCGTGGTGAATTCCGCGGCCTGGCCGATCTTTTCGTTGGCCGCTGGCAGGTAATCGTTGAGCACGACGTTGCGCGCGTGGCTGAGGGCCGGAGCGGCCTTCTCGAGTGCTTCGTTCAGCGCAGGAGTGGCACGGTCAACGGCCTTCTGGACCCGTGGGGTCGCTTCGTCAATGGCCGCAGAGATCCGCGGGCCAACGCGCTCAAGGGATTCCTGGATCATGGGACTGACCTTGGCGACGGTCTCGGACAGTTCGTGGGCAGCCCAGTTCAGACCCTCTTGGATCCTTGGTGATGCCGACTCGATGCCCTTTTCAATTCGCGGAACGGCCCACTTCACGGCCGTGTCCACCTTTGGTGCAGCCCAATCCAATGCCTGTTCCGCACTCGTGGCAACACTTTCACCAAAGTCTCGAGCAATACGTTCTGACTTCACAGTGAACCCCTTTGATCGTTTCGGAAGCTTCGTCCTAGCCTACGACCTACGCTTGGCTTACAGCCATTACCTACCCGGCATATAAACAATCGTTTAGTCGTGTTCACTGAACGCGTAGCCATTCGCAGCGGGGGTTCAAGCGCTCATGGAAGAATGACTTCATGACTGCAATCCCTACGCATACAGCCACCATCCACACCAACTTGGGCGATATCGTCGTGAACCTTTTCGGCAACCACGCCCCCAAGACCGTGAAAAACTTCGTCGGCCTGTCCACCGGCGAACAGAACTGGACCGACCCGCGCAGCGGCGAGGAAAAGGTCAACACCCCGTTGTACAACGGCACGATCTTCCACCGCATCATCTCCGACTTCATGATCCAGGGCGGCGACCCGCTGGGCCAGGGCACCGGCGGTCCGGGCTACCGCTTCGACGACGAGATCAACCCCGACCTTGATTTCCGCGAGCCCTACAAGCTGGCCATGGCCAACGCCGGCATCCAGATGGGTCAGGGCACCAACGGTTCCCAGTTCTTCATCACCTCGATCCCGACCACCTGGCTGCAGGGCAAGCACACCATCTTCGGTGATGTCACCGACGAGGCTTCGCGCAAGCTCGTTGATGCGCTGAACGTCGTTCCGACCGACGGCCGCGACAAGCCGCTGGAAGACGTCGTCATCAGCAGCATCGACGTCGCGGCACTCTAGGCACGTGGTTCCGGCGCGGTTTATGCGCCGTTGATTGTGGATGGCCCCATTTGCCGCCCCGCCCGTTTGTTTTCACCTCGCACTGCAAAGTGAAGGATGACGGCGGGGCGGGCGGATGGGGCCTTTTGCATTGTCCGGCAGGCAATCCGTGCGACCTGCCACGCACCCGGCTCCCGCGCCCGGGAACGCGATACCCGAATCCGGTCCCGTGGCAACGGGGCAATGAACGTACTTACCCAGGAGCATTAATTCCATGTCCTATGGACAGACCAACCCGAACCAGCCCGCGCAGGCCCCGGTGTGCCCCAGACACCCCGACAGGATCTCCTACGTCACCTGCCAACGCTGTTCGCGCCCGGCGTGCCCCGAATGCCAGGTGACGGCGGCGGTCGGAACCCAATGCGTGGACTGCGTGCGCGAGGCCAACAAGCAGTTGCCAAGCACCCGTACGGTCTTTGGCGGGAAGGCGACGGACGGCCGACCCATGGTGACCTACGTGCTGATCGCGATCAATCTGATCGTCTTCGGCCTGCAAATGCTGATCCAGGGCTTCGACGATTACCTGGTCTATGCGGGGGTGTACACCAGCCCGTACTTCGAGCCCGAGCCGTGGCGCATGCTTACCTCTACCTTTGCCCACTCCACGTCCTTCATCGGGCACATCGCCTTCAACATGTATGCGCTGTACATCTGCGGGCGCGTACTTGAGCCGATGCTGGGACGGCTGCGCTTCCTGGCCCTGTACCTGGTCGCCGGGCTGGGCGGTTCCGTTGCGGTGCTCTTGATCGCAGATCCACGGGTTGCGGTCCTCGGCGCCTCCGGCGCGGTTTTCGGGCTCTTTGCGGCCATGTTCGTGCTCTTGCGCTCACGGGGGGTGCAGACCATGCAAATCGTGATCCTGATTGCGATCAACCTCGCCCTGGGGTTCGTGTTCCCGGGGATCGCCTGGGAGGCCCACGTGGGCGGGCTGGTGGTCGGTGCCGCCGCGGCGGCAGTCATGGCCTACGCGCCTAAGGGACACCAGCGGGCCCTGATGCAATGGGTGGGCACTGCTTTGCTGGTCCTGCTGCTGGTGGCCTTGACTTTCTATGGTGCCGCCAACATTCGACTCGGATAGCGAACTGGGCCCGGCAGCCACGAGAGTTGTCCACACGGGTTATCCACATTGTTAATAACTCACAACCATGTAATTCACACGAGATGGACCGGCTCCAGCGCCCGCGCTGACGCCGGTCCGACTTGTTTGGGGACAGTTTTTGACAACTATTCACAATTTCATCCACAGCTGTGGATAACTTAGTGCACAACCTGTGCAGTGTTGGGGCTCCGACTCGAATACCGACCCTGCTGCATTCGTCGAAAATTTAACCGAATCCGCGGGACTGTGCGGAAATTCAAGGGACCGGAAGGGCATGCGGCGCTTGTTGTCCACACGCCTTATCCACAGTGTTAATAACTTACACACATGTAATTCACAACGATGAAACCCCCGCAAAGTCGAGGAATTGGCGCTCGGGGGGGCGAAACCCACAGCCTTATCCCCACCTGTGGATAACCTTCGTGCACAGCATGTGGCTAAGTTCCGCCGGGGTTCCTCGACTCGCTCCCCCTGTGAATCGTCGGGCAAAACTGGAAAACTGGACCGCGTCGGCATGTCCGCAGCCGCCATGTGATTTCGCACAAGCGCAGGAGACCCCAAATGCTCCAGGATTGGATCCATCCCGAACACATTGCCGCGTGGGCAGGGCTGACCAACCGACTGGCGGTCGTCGATGATACCGAGGAATTCTACGAGGTCGAGGATCTCGCCGAAGAGCTCGAAGAACCGGGCGTCGATCCCGAGCGGGACACCCTCGGGCTCTGGGACAACGACACCATGATCGGTTTTGGCCAACTACGACTCGGTGAACGGCTGCGCGACGGCCGCGGGCGGGTTTCCATCGGCGGCGGCGTCGCCCCCGAGTACCGCCGGCTCGGCCATGGCTCGGCAATCATGGATGCCCTTGAATTCCGGGCGGCGGAAAAGATGGCGGAATGCCATCCCGGCATCGATTTCACCATCGACATGTGGGGAAACGCCCCGGGGCACAGTGCCGGTGCCATGGCCGTGGCCAGGGGGTACGAGGCGGCACGCTATTTCCAGGACATGTCGGTAACGCCTGCCGGTTTCAGGCCCCAGGGCCGCCCCTCGGCGGTCCCCGAGGACGCGCGGCTGGTCAGCTACTCCCCCGGCCTTTCCGAATCGGTCCGGATCCTGGACAACGAGGCATTTGCCGATCACTGGGGTTCGACCCCGAAGAGCGTTGAGGAATGGGCGGCCATGACCGGTGCCCGCTCATTCCGGGGCGGGCACTCCCGGGTGCTCCTGGAAACCGGCGGCGGCACGCCGCCGGCCACAGCGCTCTGCTATGTCTTGGCGTCGGAATGGGTGCCGCGGGAACTGTACATCTCCCGCGTGGGCACCGCGCGGGCCTCCCGGGGGCGCGGCTTTGCGGCATGGGCGCTCTCCGCGGCGGTCCAGGGGGCATTCGCCGCCGGATTCACGAAGGTCGACCTGGCGGTGGATGCACAAAGCCCAACGGGCGCTGCGGGGCTATACCGACTCCTTGGTTTCGAGCTGGTTCGGCAGGGGACGATTTACCGAAAAGCCGTCCCCGGCCGCTGAGTCGTGGTGGTGCGGCGCACCGGCCCAAGGGGTGTTAGCCAAATAGCGGCAGCAGCAGCGAAACGGCAAGCAAGGCCATGAGCGACGCGATGACGGCATCGAGGATGCGCCAGGATCGGGGACTGGCAAAGAACCCACGCAAGTAGCGTGCCCCGAAACCCAGACCGATGAACCACAGCATGCTGGCAAGCGCCGCTCCCGTGCCGAAGACCCAGCGCCCGGAGCTGCCTTGGGCCGCGGCGATGGAGCCGAGCAGGATCACGGTGTCCAGGTAGACGTGCGGGTTGAGCCACGTCAGTGCTAGCGCCGTCAGGGCGGCGGAGCGTCGCGGGGTCGGTGTCAGGGCGGCGTTGGTGTCCATCCCCCGCGGGCTGAAGGCCCTCCGGGCAGCAAAGAAGGCGTAGACGAGCAGGAATGAGGCGCCGCCGATCCGGGCCACGTCAAGGAACCACGGGGCCAACGCCAACAGGGCACCCAGCCCGGCGACTCCGGCGAAAATCAGGACGGCGTCCGAGACCAGGCAAATCAGGACCGTTATGCCAACATGTTCCTTTCGGATGCCCTGGCGCAAGACAAACGCGTTTTGGGCTCCAATGGCAACAATCAGGGACAGGCCCGTGGCCAGGCCGGATATAAAGGGAAAGTTCGTCACCAACCGAGATTAGGCGACTCAACAAAGACGTGTCGAGCTAAAGATTCTTATGGTCCATTAGGATCTCTAACTATGGACTTTCCCGCGGAGCAGTTGCAGACCTTCAAGGCCGTGATCGAGGCCGGAACCCTGGAACGGGCGGCCCGGCAACTCAACATCACCCCATCCGCTGTCAGCCAGCGGCTCAAGGCCCTGGAAAAACGTGCCGGCAGCGTGCTGTTCATCCGTTCTCGCCCGATTCGGACCACCGGAAGCGGGGACGTGCTGCTGCGTCTGGCTCGGGAGATCCAGATGCTGTCCACGGAGGCCCATCGTGCGCTCGGGTTGGATGCCTCCACCGAGCATGTATCCCGGCGCACGGATCTCGGCATTGCCGTGAACGCCGATTCCCTGGCCGGCTGGTTCGCCCCGGTACTCGACGGCCTAGCCGCCCAGGACGTCATGAACTGTGAGATCCTGCGCCACGACGAGTCCCATTCCACAGAGTTGCTACGTTCGGGCCAGGTCATGGGGGCGGTGACGACGAAGAGCGCTCCCGTCCAAGGGTGTTCCTCGGTATATCTGGGAACCATGCGCTACCAAGCCATGGCAAGTGCCGGTTTCATGGATCGCTGGCTCCCGGGCCTCGACCCGGAGACGGAGCTCGCGCTCGCGCCCATGGTGAGCTTCGACCGGACCGACGGCTTGCAACGGGCGCTGCGCCGAAAGATAGTCGGAGGTCGGGCCCCCGAGCCCCCGGTGGAGCATTTCGTTCCCGATTCGAGGGTCTATGTGGCGGCCGTGGCGGCGTCGCTGGGCTGGGGCATGATTCCCGAAATCCAGGTTCCGCGTCACGGGTCGCTGGTGTGCATCAACCATGCGTGGACAAGTGACATCCGCCTTTATTGGCAGCGCTGGAAGGTTCCCTCCGTGGCATTGGACCTGCTCCGCGGGCTGGTCCTTGATGCGGCCGGGGCCGCCGGGCTGCGCCAGGATCATTGAGGTTCCGGCAAGCAGCCGCCCCAAGATGAAAGCTGCGGCTCGCCTGGGTGCCGTGAGCAGCTGGAGAACCTCAAGCGCCAAGGCCCGGCAAATTTCCGGTTCCAAGGACCGGTGCCGGAATCTGACAGGCCCGGGGCCGATCGGGAATCAGCGCGGTTCTAGTTTCCTCCGCCGGGAGGGCCGATGAACAGGAGCGCAGCGGTGATGCCCGCAACCAGGACCAGGCCAGCGACAGCGGTCAGCCAGGGGCTGCGCAGCGCCGTTGCCTGCAGCTTCTCGACCAGCCCCCGAGGGGCTTCCCCGCCCGGAGCCAGGCGCCAGGTGTCACTGAGCAGCCCGCGACGCAACATCGCCCGTTCGAAGGGAAGGGTGGCGAAGGGAACGACTGCAGAGGCCAGGCCCAGCACCCCGCGGGGAACGCTCCAACGCTCATTGGCCCAGACAAAGAGTGTCACCAGGCCGTAGGCAATGAACACCACCCCGTGGATCATGCCAAAAATGCGGACGAAGATCTCCGGTCCCACACCGTACTTGATGGCCATGGCGATGATCAGCAACGCCCACGTGACCATTTCGGCAGCTGCCAGGAAGCCGTAAAGGCGCTTCGGGGAGAGCTTTGACTGGGTGGCGACGGAGGAAGAGCCTCCGGCAAGATCGGGGCGAACCATGGGGGTCTGCATGCCTTTCTGGACGTTGATGTGAACGGTGTGTCTGCAGGTCCGGGGACGTTGCTGGGCCGTGCCTACTTGAGCGCACCAGCGCCCCCTGACGAGGGAGCCGTACCCGGACAGCGACAAGGCGGCCACCGAAAGGAATCGGTGCCTGCGACCTGTCGTGGATAGTACCTAGCGTTCAGGCCTTTTCGCGGCCGTCTGGGCCATCGCACTGGGTGCCGCCGAGGGTTTCACCAAGCTCGTCCCCACCGTGGCCTTCGCTGCGGGACCAATCACCAGCTTGGCAGGACTGGCCTGGGCCATGAAGGAGATCGCCACGGGATCCGCCTATGCGGTCGGGTGGGAATCGGGGGCCGGCATCGCGGTGCCCGATGGCATGGCCTTTGGGGGCTAGATCAGCAGCATGATCAAGATCCTGCTGCTGATCGGGCCGGTGTGCTGCATCGACGGACTGAAAGCCGTGAGCTAGCGCCAGCCCGTGGTCATGAAGAAACCAATCATGGCAACGCCAAAGCCGATGACGATGTTCCAGCCGCCGATGTCCGGGATCGGGAGCAGGGTCTGGGAAATGTAGTAGACCATGATCCAGACCAGGCCGAAGATCATCAGGCCAAACATGACCGGCTTGTACCACTTGGGCAGCGCCTTGTCGTAGGTCTGGGCGTGGCTGCCATCGTGTGGCTTGCGGTTTTTCCGACGTGTCTTGGATTCAGGCACTGCTGCTCCTTGAGTCTTCAGGCGCCGGCACGATCCAACGAGTACGTGTCCGAACGGTAGGCTGGTAAGTGTGTGTCGATGGGAACTTCTTCCCGCCATCACGCTTACATCCAATACTATCCGCTCAAACTGGACGCCACAGGGTTTCACGGTGCTCCAAGTGACAGTGAGGGAAGTTCGCATGACACGATCCGCATCTCGGACGCGGGCCAAGGCTACGCCGGGCCAGCGCCTCTTGGGCGGGATCGGTGAAGTCCTCATCACGCTAGGAATCGTCCTGCTGCTCTTTGTCGGCTGGGAACTGTGGTGGACCAACATCGATGCCGGTCGCACGCAATCACAGGTGACCTCCGAATTTGTCCAAAACCTCAACGTTGGGGGACCGGACGCATCGACCGCGACGGGGGCAGCGGATGGCGATTTCGGCCCCGCCCCAATCACCGCGATCCCCGACGGGGAAACCTTCGGGATCTTCTACATCCCGCGGTTCGGCAAGGACTTCGCCCACCCGGTGACCAACGGCGTCGGCATGGATGTGCTGAACTCGGTGGGCATCGGACACTATCCCGGAACGCAGGAGCCGGGAGAGCCCGGCAACTTTGCCGTTGCTGCCCACCGCCAGACGCACGGACAGGTGTTCTGGAACATCGACAAGTTCCAGGACGGGGACAAGATCTACCTGCAGACACGCAAGGGGTTCTACACCTACGAGTGGCGCAACACCGAGATCGTGTATCCCTCGCAAAGCGAGGTGCTGCTGCCAGTGCCGAACCAGCCGGGCATCGAGCCAACGGCCTCCATGCTGACCATGACCAGTTGCCATCCGCCCTTCACCACCCGGATGCGCATCATCGCGTATGCGGAGCTGGAGTCCTGGCGTCCGGCCAACACAGGTCCCCCGCGGGAAATCGCCGACCTGGTGAACAAGACGATGGAAAACTAGGAACACCACACATGTATGCATGGATCTTCTCGAAAATCCCCGGGCCGCTGTGGTTCCGCGTCATCCTGGCGGTCGCGCTGATCGCCGGAGCCGTATTATTGCTCATGACCTATGTCTTCCCGTGGCTGAGCCAGTACAGCCCGTGGACCGAATCAACGATTGGCTTGATGCTGCTGTGAGCACCCCCAAGATCCTGGTGATCGACAACTACGACAGTTTCGTTTACACCCTGGTGGGTTACTTGCAAGAGCTGGGCGCCGAAACCACCGTGATACGCAACGACGACCTGTCCCTGGCCGAGGTCATCGAATTGGCCGAGGCCCGTGACGGCGTGCTGGTTTCCCCCGGCCCGGGAACCCCTGCCGATGCCGGCGTCTGCATCGAGACGATCAAGTGGTGCGGTGCGCACGCCAAGCCCATGCTTGGTGTCTGCCTGGGCCACCAGGCACTGGCTGAGGCCTATGGCGGAGTTGTCACGCACGCGCAGGAGCTCATGCACGGCAAGACCTCCCCGGTTTTGCATACCGGGCACCCGATCTTTGCGCACATCCCCAGCCCGTTCACGGCCACCCGCTACCATTCGCTGGCGGCAGTGCGCTCCAGCATTCCGGACTCCCTGGCGATCACCGCGGAGACGGAAAACGGCGTGATCATGGGCCTGGCCCATCGCGATGCGCCCTTGTGGGGCGTGCAGTTCCACCCCGAATCGGTCCTTACCGAGGGGGGCTACCAAATGCTGGGGAACTGGCTAGAATCCCTTGGCCTGGCCGGCGCCGCGGAACATGCGGCAACGCTGAGCCCGCTGATCCGCGAGGCAGGGGTCTAAACAGCCTTAACACCGAATGGGGCCCTGCCGCTGAAGATAAAATCTTCAGCGGCAGGGCCCCATTCGTCGATTTCACCGACTAGGGGTGGCAGCCGCCCGGTTACGGGCTTGGCGCCGGGATGACCGGGAGAGGGAGGGCAGGATCCTTGCCCTTCCCGGATTTTTCCGTAGGTGCCGGGGTTGGTGAGGGGCCGGTGGATTCCTCCGGCGCGGTCTCAGTCGGGGTCGGTGACGGAGTCGGTTCCGCGGGCTTCACGGCAACCGTCACGGTGACAGTGCCGCCCTGCGGGGTCGCGGATTCGCTTTCGGGATCCTGGTTGATGATCGTGCCCGGTTCAACCGCCGCATTTGGTTCTTCGACCGTCGTAATCCCCAGTCCAATCTCGGGATCCTCCAGAAGCTCTGTGGCCTCGGGGACCATGAGGTTGATGAGCTGTGGGACATTGACCATCCCGGTGGACAGGACCAGATCGATCCTGGTGCCGACCTTGACCTTTTTGCCAAGCTTCGGTTCCGTGTTCACGAGCCAGTCGGTGGGAATCGCGGGATCGTTGACCCGGGAGACCGTGCCGATCTCGAATCCAAGGTCCCGCAAGACCTGGCGTGCCCCCGCCTCGGACTGGCCGGATAGGCTCTCCGGCAGGACCTGGGCTTCGGGTCCCTTGGAAACCATCAGCCGGACGATGGTTCCCTTGCGGACTTCCCTGGGAGCAGCGGGGTCGGACTCCACGACCAGGCCTGTCTTGATCTCATCGTCGAAGACCGACTCGACCCGGGGCACCAGCTGCAGCTGCGTGAGGGTTGATTCGGCTTTCGCCTGCGTCATTTCCTTCAGGGTGGGGATGGCGACGGGTGCGTTGCGTTCTGCTTCCGCGCGCATCCAGTTGTAGAAGAGAAGGCCGGAAACCGCCAACGCAAGGACCAGGACCAGTGATATCGCCACGGTCCAGCTGCGCTTGGATTTTGCACGATGCTCATTGAGCTCTCGTTGCATATTCTGTTCCCAGATCGGCGGAGTTTCCCAGCGGGAATCCCCGGCAACTGGCTGCAGGTATCCGGTCTGGTTGACGGGCACCGCTGCGGTGTTGTCGGGGGTCGACGGCGAAAAGGCCTCTGTGGGCGCCGCAAGCGAGGCAACCGAGGAAAGGTGCCCGGCGTTTGCCTTGGACTGCGGCAGCGGAGCCGTGAGCTCCTCGGGAGGAAGTGCAATCCCGGCGCGGGCATTGGAAAGCGCCGTCGCGAACGCCGTGGCATCGGCGTAGCGGTCCTCGCGGTCCTTGGCCAGGGCCTTGAGCACCACGGCATCAAAGATCGGGTCCAGCTCCGGCACCAGCGTGCTCGGGGCCGGGGCATACTCCCCCACGTGCTGGTAGGCGACCGAGACCGGAGAATCCCCGGTGAATGGCGGCCGGCCGGTGAACAGTTCGTAGAGCAGGCAGCCGGTGGAATACAGGTCGGTGCGGGCATCAACGGCCTCGCCGCGGGCCTGCTCCGGCGAAAGGTACTGGGCGGTGCCCACCACGGTCTGTGTCTGGGTCATGGTGCTGGCCGAATCGGCCAGTGCCCTGGCAATGCCGAAGTCCATGACCTTTAGCGCGCCCTGTTCGGTGACCATGATGTTCGCTGGCTTGATGTCTCGGTGCACGATTCCCATGGAATGCGAGTGCGCCAACGCCTCAAGCACCCCGAGCACGTACTCGATGGCCAGATCGCTGGTCACCTCGCCGGCCTTGACCAGGTCGCGCAGGGTGCGTCCGCGGACATACTCCATCACGATGAAGGGCAGTTCCACGGTTGAACCGGAGAACTCCTGCTCTTCCTCGCCGGTGTCGAAGACCGAAACGATGTTGGGGTGGTTCAGCCCGGCCACGGCCTTGGCCTCGCGCCGAAAACGCGCCTGCACCATGGGGTCGCGCGCCATTTCGGCACGCAGGAGCTTGATGGCGACCTTGCGCCCCAAGACCTGGTCGACGCCCAGGTGCACGTCGGCCATTCCGCCGCGTCCAATGAGCTCCCCCACGACGTAGCGGCCGTTGAGAATCCGTTCCTCGGTCACTGTGATAACACCATCATCTAGTCGGTCACCTTGGGCTTGCCCGTGGTATCGCCCGGGGCGATGGCTCCTGCGGAAGACGAGGAGGTGGAGGTTTCAGTGGTCTCGGCGTCCCCCGTGGGGCTTTCCTCTGTTTCGGTTGGGCTTTCCGACGGTGTGGGGGTCGGGGTGGGCGTCGGCTCGGCTGGGCCCAGCGACAGGATATAAGTGACAGTGGTTCCCGGCGTGACCTTGGCACCGTCAACGGGGCTCTGGGCAATCACTGTCCCCGCTGCCAGCGGGTTTTCCTGGGCCTGGCCTTCGCGCGGCTCGAGGCCGAGGGCCTCCAACTCGGCAATGGCCTGCTCGGCATCCATCCCCAGGAGGCCGGGGACGGCCACCGTCGCGATGGTGGCCGGGCTCGATCGCGATGGTGTCGGTGTGGGTGTAGGGGTAGGAGTAGGCGTCGGCGAAGGCGTCTCGGACGGGGTTTCCGAGGTCGCCTCGCTGCTTTGTGTCGTGGCGGTGGTGGGGCTCTGGCTGGTTTCCGGCGAGTTGTCGGCGGTGAGCAGCGGGTACAGCCAGGCGCCGAGGATCGCAAGGACCACCAGGGCGATCAGCGCAATCAACGGTGCGGTCCAGGGGTTGCGGTTCTTCTTCTGCGGGGTCCGGCGGTCGGCAACTTCCTGCTCGTAGTCGCCAACCGGTTCGTCCTCCCAACGCTGCGAGGCGCCCATGAGCGAATCGGAGTTTCCGTCGTCCCCGCCATGTGCAGGCACCTGCGGCAGCGCATTGGTGGCGGGGGCGGCGGCCGTCGGGCCGACAGGGGGCAGCGCAACGGTTTGATTGCCCTGGGTTATCGGGGTGTGGTTGATGGCCTGGGTGGCGGCATCTGATCCCGAAAAGAGCAGCATTCCGGGCACGGCGAGCGTTGCCGTCTCCGGGTTTCCCGCGCGGATCGCGTCGGCTGCGACGGCCAGTGCATCGGCGTTGGCCGGGCGGTCGGCCGGGTCCTTGGCCAGCATCGACATCACCAGCGAGCGCACCGGCACCGGGATGTTCTCCGGCAGCGGCGGAGGGGTGTCGTTGACCTGGGCCAGGGCGATCGCAATCTGGGACTCGCCGGTGAATGGGCGACGCCCGGCCAGCAACTCGTAGCCGATCACGCCCAGCGCGTAGATGTCCGAGGAGCCGGTGGCCTGCTGGCCGGTGGCCTGTTCCGGGGCCAGGTACTGGGCGGTCCCCATGACCTGCCCGGTGGCCGTGAGCGGGACCTGGTCGGCGATGCGGGCAATGCCGAAGTCGGTGATTTTCACGCGGCCGTCGGGCAGCATCAGCAGGTTGCCGGGCTTCACGTCGCGGTGCACCAGGCCCTGGATGTGGGCGGCTGCAAGGGCCTTGGCGGTCTGCGAAATGATCGACAGGGTGCGGTCGGGTGAGAGCACGCGTTCGCGCTCGATGATGGTGGACAGCGGCTGGCCGGGCACCAATTCCATGACCAGGTAGGCGGAGCCCTCTTCCTCGCCGTAATCGAAGACGCTCGCGATGCCGTTGTGGTTCAGCAGTGCGGTGTGGCGGGCCTCGACGCGGAAGCGCTGGAGAAAGCCGGGATCGCCGGTGTACTCCTCCTTGAGGATCTTGATCGCCACCAAGCGGCCAAGGACCTGATCCCTGGCCCTCCACACCTCACCCATGCCACCAATGGCAATACGGTCGGTCAGCTTGTATCGACCGCCCATGGTGATACCGGAAATTGGCCTCACTGGTTGAACACCGCCTCTAGAATCTTCTTCAGGTTGGGACTGGTCAACGAGGAACCAGTCTTGAAATCAATTTTTTCAAACACAATCGTCACAGCGACCTGCGGATCGTCCGCCGGGGCGAACCCGGTGATCCAGGAGTTCACCAGGCCTTCATCGCCCTGGATCACCGAGGTTCCGGTCTTCGCGGCAATGTCGAGTCCCGGGACCTGCGCCCTGACTGCGGTGCCGTTCTTGACCGGGCCGCGCATCAAGTCGGTGACCTGGTCGGCGATCTCCCGGCTTGTCGCGGTGCTGAATTCCTTGGGCTTGGTCTCCGAAAGCACCCGCAGGTCGGGGGCAATGACCTGCTTGACCAGGTTCGGCTGCATGATCACCCCGTCGTTGGCGATGCCCATGGCGGCCATGTTCATCTGCATTGCCGTGGCCCTCACATCGAATTCTCCAATGACCGACTGTCCGAGCTGCGCCGGGTTCAGGTTGGCCGGGAAAACGCTGGGAACCACGCGCATCGGGATCTCGAGCTGCTGGCCGAAGCCAAAGCGTTCGGTGACGTCCTCAAAGGGTGCCTTGCCCAGCTTCTCGCTGATGCCGACAAAGGGGGTGTTGCAGCTTTGCGACACGATGTCCGCGAAGGTTGCCTCGGGGATTGCCGAGCAATTGCCGCCGTAGAAGTTTTTCAGTTCCGTCCTGGTTCCGGGCAGGGTCACGCTCGAGGGGTTCTTCAGGACGGTGTCGGCCGTGTACTCCCCCGATTCCAGGGCAGCGACCATGTCGAAGATCTTGAAGGTGGATCCCGGGGCCGTGAGGTTGCCGGTGGCCGGGTTGCGGTACGGGCTCAGGCCCGGAACCGTCAACAGCTCCTTCATGTTTGCGGCAGCCTGGCTGGAGCTATGCACCGCCAGCTTGTTGGTGTCGTAGCTGGGCTTGGATGCCATGGCCAGGATGTTTCCCGTCTTGGGCTCGGAAACGATGATGGTTCCGAGGGTTCCGTCCGGGATCAGGCCGTAGACCAGATCCTGTAGCTCGCCATCGATGGTGAGTTCGACGGAGGCACCTTCGTTGGCCTTGCCGGAGAACAGGTTGATCACGCGGTCGAAGAACTGGTCCTGGCTCTGGCCGGTCAATTCCTCGTTCATCACGGATTCGAGCTGCGTTGAACCGTTGGACAAGGAGTAGAAGCCGGTCAGGTGGGAATAGAGTTCCGGATCGGTGTAGACGCGCTGGTACTTGAACTGCCCCTCGGAGGGCTCGGACTCGGCAATGGGCTTGCCGTCGACCAGGATGGCACCGCGGGGAAGGTCGAATTCGCGGAACAGCTGGCGATTGTTCAGCGCATTTTCGTTGAGATCCTCCGAGGCCAGGAACTGGACGTAGCTCAGCGCCCCAAGGCTCAGCACGAAGAGCAGCATAACGGCGATCCATGTGTTGCGAATGGCTTGGTTCATCGCTTGTGCTCCTTTAGCGACTCAAGGAGTCCCGGGGAAAGGCGGGGCGCCTTGGTGGCCACCTCTGCCGTGGCCGAGACCCCGGAAAGCATGGGTCGGCGGGAATTATGCGAAATCAGCAGCAACAAGGCGACGATGATCCAGTTCGAGAGCAGGGAGGAGCCGCCGGCGGCCATGAACGGCGTGGTCAGTCCCGTCAGCGGGATCAGGCGTGTGACTCCGCCAATGACGACGAAGCACTGCAGCCCGATGGTGAAGGAAAGCCCGGTGGCCAGCAGCTTGCCGAAGGTGTCGCGCGATCCCAGGGCGGCACGCATGCCGCGGCTGACCAGGATCAAATAGAGCAGAACGATGGCGCTCAGGCCGATGAGCCCGAGTTCCTCGCCCAGCGAGGCGACGATCATGTCGCTGTTGGCCAGGGGCACCATGTAGGGGCTGCCGTTGCCCAGCCCTGTGCCCATCAACCCGCCGTTGGCGAGCCCGAAGAGGCCTTCGACGATCTGCCGGCTTCCGCCGCTCGCGTGGTAGATGTCGGGGTCGAAGGCGTTGAGCCAGCCGTCGATGCGCCGGGTCACGTGACTCATCGTCAGGTAGGCAAACGTGCCGCCTCCGACCAGCATCAGGGTTCCGATGACGATCCAGCTAACTCGTGCCGTGGCGACGTAGATCATCACCATGAACAAGCCGAAGAAGAGGATGGAGGAGCCGAGGTCGCGCTGGACGACCAACACGCCGATGCTCACCAGCCAGGCCACGACCATTGGTCCGAGGTCCCGGGCGCGGGGCAGCTGCAAGGGGCCGATCTTTCGGCCCGCAAGAAGGATCAGTTCGCGGTTCGAGGACAAATAGCCAGCGAAGAATATAGCCAGGGTGATCTTGGCCAGTTCACCGGGCTGGAAGGACAGGCCAAAGAAATGCACCCAGATCCTGGCGCCGTTCAGCACCACTCCGACCTTGGGGATCAGCGGCAGCAGCAGCAGCAGCACCGAGACCGCCAGGGCGATGTAGGTGAAGCGGCGCAGCACGCGGTGGTCCCGGATGGCCCATAGCGTCACGCAGGCCACGGCCATCGCAACCCCGGTCCAGAGGATCTGGCGAAATGCCTGGTCATCGTTGCGGGCCAGGTCAATGCGGTGGATCATGGCAAGGCCGATGCCGCTGAGGGCAACGGTGACGGGAAGTATCACTGGATCCGCATATTTCGCCCAGATGCGCAGGAAGACATGGAAAACCAGGGCCAGGCCGACCAGGAACAGTCCCTGGGTGATGAATTCCTGGCTCGGACCGTCGTCGCTGTTGATGCCCACGAGGTAGTAGGCGCCCATGGCGACAGCCAACGCCAGCAGGAGCAGCAGCAATTCCATGTTGCGGCGGGGGACGGGTGCGGTTTCCAGCTCGCTCACGGTCTGATCTCCTGGCAGTAAGGGGGCAGGATCGGAAGGGTCCCGGCCTCGCCCGGGTTCTCCGGAACGACCACGGGGCAGCGTTGCTTGGCCGTTACCATTAGTTCCCCGACCATGGTCTGGGCATGTGCCAGGTCCCGTGCCGGAAGCGCGGAATCAATGCGCTGTTGCGTGTATTCGGGAAGGGCATCCATGGGAATCTCTGTCACCGTGTCGACGTGGGAGAGCTTCAGCGGACCCAGGTCCTGGGAAACGCCCTTGAAAATTGCCACGTTCCCGTCCTGGTTGCCCACGAAATACTGGGTCTGCGTCCACAGGTAGCCCCAGCCGCAGACCACGGCCAGGATCAAGGTCATGAGCGCCAGGAACGTCGGCACGAACCAGCGCCGGGGCCCGCGGTCCAGTGCCGCGAATTCGTCCTGTTCCGCGGATGCCTGCGCGGCGGGGGTCTTGTGTGTGAGGATCGCCGCAGCACGCTTTTCGCCCGAGCGCTGGGTAACCACCGGGATCTTGCCCGTTTGCGTGGCCAGTTCGGCCGCGCCCACCAAGAGGTGCGGGCGCTTTGACATCTCGTGGCGGATCAGCGCCGCGCTGGCCTCGAGGTCGCCCTCGGCGGCAATGGTCAGCTGCCCGGTGTCCGGGGCCGGTTCGTTGGCCGGGACATCGTCCACGGCCGGCAGCGCGTCGTCGATGCCATTGTCCTCAACGACCTCAAAGACGACGATGGTCACGTTGTCGGGCGACCCGTGGGACAGAGTCGTTTCGACGAGGTCCTCGACGGTCTCCTCGAGGGAAGCGGTTCCGCGCATGATTCGTTCCGTGATGGAATCGGGTACGACGGCGTTCAAGCCGTCGGAACACAGCATCCAGCGTTCCCCGGCTTCGACCTGGTACTGGTTGACATCCAGTTCCGGGCTGGCATCCGAATCGCCCAGCACGCGCAGCAGCACGTTCTTGTGCGGGTGCATCTCTGCTTCCTCGGGCCGCAGACGGCCTTCGTCGACCAGACGCTGGACGAAGGTGTGGTCGTGGCTGATCTGTTCGAACACGCCGTTCTTCAGGCGGTACGCCCGCGAGTCGCCGATGTGCGCGAATTGCAGCACGTCGCCCGTAAGCAGCATGGCGGTGACGGTGGTGCCCATTCCCGAGAGCTTGGGGTTGGCGTTCACCAGTTCGTTCAGGACCAGGTTTGCCGCCTGGATTTCATCGGGCAGCACGGTTTCGGCGTGCGGCGTCTCGGGGACATCCAGGTGGACGAGGTCCAGCACGGTGGAGGCGCTGGCGACGTCGCCGCCGACGTGCCCGCCCATGCCGTCGGCCACCACGGCCAGGTAGCGTCCCACATAGGCGGAGTCATCATTCTTGGACCGGACCTTGCCAACATCGCTCCGCGCCGCAAATTTCAGCATCAACGCCATGTCTAGGGCCTCAACTCCATGACCGTCTTGCCGATCCGGATCTTCTGGCCGAGCTCAACCGGCTGGGCGCGGGTGAGCTGGGCCTCGCCCAGGAAGGTGCCGTTGGTCGAACCCAAATCCTCGATGAACCAACGGGTTCCCTGCGGGAACAGGCGTGCGTGGCGGCCGGAGGCGTAGTCGTCCTCCAGCACGATGGTTGCCTCCTGGGCGCGGCCCAACAGGATCGGGCTGGCCGTGAGCCGGTGTTCAAGGCCCGTAAGCGGTCCCTCCAGGATGGCCAGCGTGTTGGCCTGCTGCTTGGCGGGGGCCTCGGGCATCGGCGCCAGCGAGGGGTCCTTGCGGATTTCCCGGGCCGACGGACCGCCGGCACCGGCCCTGCCGCCAATGGCAAGGTCGCGGCGAAGCGCGCCGACGATGCTCAAGACGAGCAGCCAGAGCAAAATGAGAAATCCGAGCCGCAGCACGGTGAACACTAGGTCGTTCACGCACGGTCTCCTTGAGATTGGGGGAGGAGTCTGAAGATGATGCGTGTTTGTCCCATGGCGATGTTGGAGCCGTCGTGCAGCTCGGTTTCGCCAACGATTTTCTGGCCATTGACGAAACTCCCGTTGGTGGAGCCCAGATCAACGGCCCATGTCGCGGCGCCACGCTGCTCGATCTTCAAATGCCGGCGTGAAACTCCGGGATCCTCGATGGGGATGTCGGCCTCCGCCGAACGTCCCAAGACAATGTTGGGATGGTTCAAGGCGTAGCGCTGGCCGGCAATGTCGAGCACGGGCCGCATCTTGGACGCTCCACGCGGAGGGGCGGCCGGGGCCGGCGGTGCGGCGGGGGAGTTGCGCACCTCGGTGGCCGAAGCCTCGGAGAAGGTTGCATCGATCTCAAAGCCTCCCGGCTTGAGTTCACTGTCCTTGCGAAAATTTACCTCGACGGCGCCCTGCAGGGTGTAGCCCTGGCTCTTGGCGTGATCCAGGGCGGTCGTGCACAGTTCCCTGGCCAATGGGGCGCCCCATTCCCGGGCCCTGGCGAAATCGTTGTCAGAGAGGCGGATGGTGAAGAGGTTCGGCGCCAGCGTGCGGGCCTGTGAAATGGTCAGCGACTTCGCATCCATCTGGTTGCGCAGGCGTGAAGCGATTTCCACGGGCTTGACCTCGGAACTGCCGGAGCCGCGGAAGACGCTGGTGACAAGCTTTTCAAGTCCGCGCTCAACATTGTCGATGAGGCCCATCGCTTCGCTCCCTTCATGGTTCTAACACGTGTTGTTGCACGGTTATTGGCATTGCGTCGCAGAGCCTGGATGCCTTGCGCCTTGTTCGATACTACTTGGCTTGAAATTCATGTGGGGCGAATTGTGGTGAAAGCGGCCCTCTGTTCCCCAACGAATGGACGTCGCCAATGGTTGCCGAAACGTGGCTCTGATCACAAAGACGCCATCGATTAGTGGATCCGGGCAACCTGTGTATATGATTGATCTCGCTGTTGAAGTCAATGACTAAAACAGTGGTGAATATGCGCGAATGGCGGAATTGGTAGACGCGCTGGCTTCAGGTGCCAGTGCTCGCAAGGGCGTGGGGGTTCAAGTCCCCCTTCGCGCACATATGAGAAACAACCCCCGGTCTTAGGCCGGGGGTTGTTTCGTTAACGCGGGATTGCCCGGCTCCCGGGCTTGTGGGACCCCAGGCCCGGGTGGGCGGCCCCGCAGCGGCCACTAATCCGAGGCGATGTTGCGGAACCCCCCGACACCGGTATCGACGCCTTGTTCATCCTCGGTATGCGCGGAGTCCGCGGCAGCCGTGAGAAGCCGGGTGGGGAAAAGGATGGGATAGGTCAGTCCGGCGACCGCTGCGCCGACAAGCGGAGCGAGAATAAACAGCCACATCTGGCCCAGGGCAGCGGGTCCGGCGAACCAGGCCACCCCCAGCGACCGGGCGGGGTTGACGGAGGTGTTGGTGATGGGGATGGACACCAGGTGGATCAGGGTCAGCGACAGGCCGATGGAAATCCCGGCAAAGCCCTGGGGTGCGCGCTGGTCTGTGGATCCAAGGATCACGTAGAGGAAGATCGCGGTGAGGATGATCTCTGCCAGCAATGCCGCGAGCATGCCATAGCCGTCTGGGGAGCGGTCGGCGTAGCCATTGGTTGCGAAGCCGGAGGTGACGGGGTCGAAGCCGTGCTTGCCCGTGGCGATGGCGAAGAGCGCCAGGCCGGCGACCGAGGCGGCGACAACCTGCGTGATCATGTAGGCCGGAACCGCCTTCCATTCGATGCGGCCGGCCAGTGCCGCCCCGAATGTCACCGCCGGGTTGAAGTGGCCACCCGAGATGTTGCCCACGGCGTAGACCATCACCAGGACCGTGAGGCCGAAGGCCAGGGCGACGCCGAGGAACCCGATGCCCATGTTGATGGTGTTCGAGGAGACGACCTTGGCCGAAAAGATGGCTGCGCCGCAGCCGCCGAATACGAGGGCGCCGGTGCCGAGAAACTCGGCCGCCAGGCGGGATGGCATGGTTTGGGGCTGTGGCATTCGAGGCTCCGGAATCGTTAGCGTTGCACGGTTTTGGTGCGACCAACGTTGGTTGGGGACCGACCTTTTTGATACCGCCGGACCATTAACAGTTGGAGAAATTGCGCCGGGGCCCCCGACGAATGGCGGATTCTAGGAGTCGTTGCAACACCTGGTGGCTAGGCTGCCAACAGTAGTTCACGCAGGCGCTCGGTTGGGGTATCCCAACCGAGCGTTTTGCGTGGGCGTCCGTTGAGCAGGCGGCTGACCCGTTCCAGTTCCTCGGGGCCATGGGTGCTGAGATCGGTTCCCTTGGGGAAG
>NZ_JBKKAP010000162.1:0-19045 GCF_046714615.1 Paeniglutamicibacter sp. | reverse complement strand
ACCCGCAAGTTGTCGGGGGCGGGCCCGGGGGTGGGGGGCCCTTGATTTGTTACCCCCGCCGGCCCGGGGGGCCTGCTGGTGCCCCCGGGGGCGGGTCGGTGGCGGCCTGCTGGCGGTGCGGTGGCTCCGAGTGCTGCGCTGGGAGTTGAGGCGCGGAGGCGGGCTGTGGTGCGTCCGGCTTTTCATGCGGCATCACCCTTGGCTTCGCGTCGTATCCGGCGGCGATCCTGGGGCCGGGTGCCTCCCCAGACCCCAGAGGTTTGGTTGCTTGCGAGGGCGAACGACAAGCACTCGGGCTTGAGCCCACAAGAACCACACAGCTTGACCGCGATCGCTTGATCGGCGGGCGATGCGTCCGGCTGCCACTCTTGCCCGCCCCGACAGGGCAGGGTATGCCCGGACATCTTTGCCAGGAGGTCGAGCCAAGCACGTGATGTCACGTCCTTGTCCTCGGCCCTGCGTGGGTCGGACCTCATGGCTGCACCTCGGTGTCGAGGAGCTGGGCGAGGAGCTCCACGAGCCGGGCCACCTCGGTGGCGGTGGCCTTGATGGTGTGCTGGGTGCCGGGTGCGGCGGCCTCGGGAGCCGGTGGGTCGAGGCCGGGCCGCGGGCCGGGTGGCTTGGGGCTCATGGCTGGGGCTCGCTCTCGGGCTCGGGCTCGGGGCATGTTGGGTGGATACCGGCGGCTTGGACGGCGGGGTGCAACGGGTCGCCGCAGGATCGGCAGTGGGTCCGCCCAGTTGGCCCACCGATCCCCCTGTCATGAGCTGACTGGGCTGACTGTGGGCCAACTGTGGTTTCTAGGGATCTTTGGGGCAATGACCATTTTGTGGTGCGGTGGCAGGCTGCGCAGTCGAGGGGCGGGGCCGGGGTGTTCATGGCTGGGGCTCCGTTCAGTCGGCCTGGGGTTGCGTCAGCACGGCGAGGTAGGCGGTGATGAAGGCGGTGACGGCGGCGCGCGCAATGGCCTTGCCGAAACCCATTGCCTCTAGGGAGTCCTCGAGCTCGAGGTCTAAGTTCTGCGTAAGCTCCGGGGTGTCGCTCATGTGTAGTTCGATGGCTTGCTGCGCCCGGATGACCATGGCGGTGGCGGCGTGGACCTCCTGGGCGGTTGTCGTGGGGTTGTGCAGGAAGATGGCGTCAGGGGGTGTTGCGGCGAGGAACCGGCCGCGTGGGCCGGTGCATTCCCACATGCCGGTCTTGAGGCGGCGGAGGGTTAGGTCGCCTTTGGTCCAGTAGCCTTCGGTGGTCTTGGCTGGGATGTTGGTCATGGTCGGGGTCCCTTGTCGGTGTCGGTTGGGGTGTTGTTGAGTGCGCCGTTATTCTTTGGTTCACTCGTGTGTTGGGTGTGCTGTGCGCAGTGCCCCCTTAAAGGGGCACTGGCGCACACACTTTCAGTGCACTGGCGCACTACGGTGCACTGCGGTGCACTGGTGCACTTGTGGGGTTGTTGAGGGCATGAAGCGTGGCTCGTTTGGGTCCCTGGAAGGTGAACACCCGCCCGTTCTTCCTCGCCGCCTTGATGCCGTCGTCAATGGTGCGGCGCGTGAATGGTGTCTCGGCCAGGGCATCGTGCACTCCACGCCACGAGAGCGGTTCGCCTGCCGCCTGGATCGCGTCAATGACTGCCTGAGCGGCTTCCTCGGCGGAGGATTCCTTGCGGCTGCCGCCGACGATCTCCATGCGCTCGGGCGGACCGCCGAGCTGCTGCTCGGGCTCGTTCACGTCGCGGCCATAGGCCGAGAAGAACCGGGTGGCGGTGGCCGGGTCCACTTCCCTGCTGGCGTCGCCTGGGTCTTGGAGGACGCCCTTCCAGGTGCCGTCCACGCCGCCAAGCAAGCCGGAGTCGCCGCGGGCGCGTTCCCCGCTGTGTCCCATGTGGTGCACGATGATAGATTCTTCCCCGCCGAGCTCGTAGACGAAGTTCTTCCATGCTTGGACGTAGCGCCCGGCTTCCCGGTTCTCATCGAGGGCGAAGGAGTCCAGGGCGGGGCGCAGGGCGTCGAGGATGTAGACCTCGGAACCTTCATAGAGCTTGACGAGCTCGAACCGTTTTTTGGGGTCGAGGATGTCAAAGGCGGCGGTGCGTCCGCGCAGGGAGACGATGTGCACGAGGTGCGTGTTCTTGATTCCGGCTTTCCGGAACCAGGCGCGGGTCATGCGGGGGTCCATTTCGTTGTCGAAGATGGTCACTCCGAATTCGACGGGTTCCACGCGGTATTTGCCGAGGAACAGGGTCCCGTCGACGAGGGCGCGCACGAGGCTGATGATGATACTGGTCTTGCCGAACTTGGCTATGGCGACGAACAGCATGCAGGCCCCGATGGGCAGGACACCTTCCACCCTGTAGGTTGCGGGATCGTCCGGTTGGGCGAGGAGGTCCTCGAGGGTCGTCGGGGTGGGCGGTGGTGCCGGTGGGGTATTTTCGGCAGCGAGGCGGCGGCGTGCGGCCTCGCGTACCCGGAGCTTCCGGAGTTCGTCGGCAACCTCGTAGTTGAAGATTTGTTCGGCGTCGCCGGTGGTGGCAACCTCCCCGGTTTCGACTTCCGTCAAGAGCCGGTCATATAAGGTCTCCCGCGCGGCATCGTCAATCTGTCCGCCGTCGAATTGGGTGTTGCTGACCTTGATGGCTTCGGTGTGGACTCGGCGGGCGAACCGCTGCCGCTGCGTCTCCGTGAGGGTGGCGATGCGGGCGTAGTGCTCGCTCATGGTGTCGCCGCCGATTCCTGGCCGATGGGGGCATCTGTGACGTAGTAGCCTTTGCCGCGCGGGTAGCGCTCATTGATGGCCTGGAGCTTGGCGGTGGTCTCGCGGAGATGCGCTAGCGGGGCCTTGATGCTTTTTTCCAGTTGCTCGGAGCTGATTTCATCGTGGCTGTAGTTGTCGATGATCCGGTCGACGACGCCTTGGTATTCGGCTTCCTGTTGTTCGAGCCGTTGGCGGCGGTGCCAGGTGCCTGCGGGCGGTGCGCAGTGGGCGACCCGGTGCCCGGTGCCGTCGCCTGACCCGCCGTTTCCGTGGGTGTGCTCGTGCCCGCAAAATGGGCACTTGACGATGATGAGGAGGGCTCCGGGGAAGGACTTGTTGGGGGCGGTGCGGATTATCGGGGCGTCGGGTATTCTTGAGTGTGGGAGTGATGACCCTACAACTGAATTTTCCTGAATGACGGCCCTGGCGGAGACGCCGGGGCCGTTTTCCGTGGGTGGCATGGTTACGCGCCGCCTAGGGCCGCGGCGATCAATGCGCGTTGCTCGGAGGTCAGCGGCGGGGCGTCGGCTACGGTCCTAGCTGCGTAGGCGAGGATCTTGGCGGCGGCGAGTTCCTGGCGGGCCTGTGCTACCGCGGCGGCGTCTTTGCGGCGTGTGGCAACGCCAAGGTCGGAACGTGCTTTGAGGACGGGTGAAACGGGCATGGTGTAGCTCCAAGGATGTGTGTTCCTTGGATGCTCAACCTGTAACAGTGGTCAATCGGTGCGACCAGTACAGCGTTTCATCCGGGCGAGACGGCAACCTGCGCTTCGTTTTAACCCCCGGACCCTTAGGCACCGATTCGCCTTCCGGGGCTACTTAGTGAGTCCAGTTTAAACCTGGACCTTAGGTAAATGCTAGCGGGGTGACCCCAATGTCAGTTTTTGAACTGTATGCGTATCAACTCCGGGTCCCTGCCCTTACCGATTCCCGCGGGCATGATGGTTACGGTCATGAGGGCTTGAATCAGGGCGCGTTTGCGTTCGAGAGGGGCTTCGTTCCAGCGTTCCCCGGCATCCGGGCCAGTGAGGCCGATTAGGCCGGGGACGGGAAGGAACGTGTCCGCTAACAGTTTCGCGTCCTCCAATTGCGGGCGCAGCTTGGCCGTGAGCCGCTTTAGCTGCGCCCCGGTAATCTCGTCGTTCTCGAACATATCGGCAGTGTTCAACAGTTTCGCCTCGAGGGCCTGGACTCGGTCGGCTGCTTCCTTGGCGCGTCCGGGGTCGCCTTCGGCCATGGCTTGGAGGGCGTCGGGATGCTGTAGCCGCTCGAGCATGTGCGCGATCACGACGGCGTCTACGAGTTCCTGTTTGCGGCGTATGCCGAAGCATGCGTTGCAGGAGTATGCGGCGGGCTGCTGCTTCC
Organism: Paeniglutamicibacter sp.; assembly: GCF_046714615.1. Classification (NCBI taxonomy): domain Bacteria; kingdom Bacillati; phylum Actinomycetota; class Actinomycetes; order Micrococcales; family Micrococcaceae; genus Paeniglutamicibacter; species Paeniglutamicibacter sp. Next base: position 14,933 of record NZ_JBKKAP010000162.1, on the reverse strand, counting down.
CCGTTTTGGGGTTACGGATGCCACGTAGCCGGCGCATGGTGCCTCCGCAGGCGCCACACAGCGCGATCCCGGAGAGAAGATGCTTCGGCGTGGATCCTTGGTAGGAGGCGCGTCGCTTGGGGTCCGCGAATAAGGCGGTCAGACGGTCGTGAGTGTCTTGGTCGTAGATGGGTTCCACGCGGGCCTGCCCGACGATGACGCCGCGGTGTGAGCGCAGACCGGCATTCGTGGGCCGTTGCAGGATTTGGCGTAGGACGGTGGAGTTCCAGCGCGGGGACCGGGGGCCGGGAATGCCGCGGGCGTTGAGGTTGGCGGTGATGCTGCGCAGGGATTCCCCGGCGAGGAGTCGGCGTGCGGCTTCGGCAACGATGGGAGCCGTTTTCGGGTCCTGCATGTCCTTCGGCCCGCCGGGTTCATGGTCCCCGGCTGGCAGGTATACCCGCATGAATCCGTAGGGCGCAAATCCGTGCGGCTCTCCCTTGAGTGCCTTGTCTTCGAACTTCCGCTTGAGTCGCCGGGATTGCTGGTCGGTGTCATGGCGGGCCACACTGCCCTTGATGCGGGCGGTCATGCGGCCTTGGGCCGTGGACAGGTCGATTTCGCCGCCGATGTTCGCCAGGGAGAGGCCGTGGGTGTCTGCGAGGTCGATGATGTCCTCGAGTTCCCGGGGGGTCCTGGTGAGCCGGTCAACATCCCACACGATCACGGCTTTGACGGTCCCGGACCGGACCGCTGTTAGCATCCGCTCATATTGGGGGCGGGGCTTGGAGCGGGTGGCCGATACGTCGTTGTCAACAAAGCTTTCGACCACGGTCCAGCCACGCCTGTTGGCTTCGGCTCGGCAGTCGTCCAACTGCCTGCTGACGCCTAGGCCCGTGTGTTCGGTGTCCTGCGATATCCGCACGTAAATTGCTGCATCCATGGAAAGATCATAGGCACATATTGACAGGAACCATCATGCCAATTTCCTTCTTGCCCGCGGTTTCCATCAGCTCCCTCTTGGCCGCATCACGCACGTCCTGGGCCTGGGCCCGCATGACAGCGGCGATGGGGGTCCCGCGTTCAGTGGCCACGGTGATGGCGTCGACGAACCTGGTCATTGCCGTGAGCTGTATCCGGTCGGACATGTCCGCGAGTGCCCCGGCCAGCGTCGCGCCGGCCCGGACGTGGGAAAGCGTGAGCGCGAATTCCTCGCTGAGGGCACCCCGGGAAGTGCGGGCCACCCGTTCGATCGACCCCACGGTGCTTTCCCCCGCGGCCACCGCCAGCGCCATGAGCTCCGCGATCGTGGGGAATTGGTTCAGGATCCGTTTGCTGCGGCGGGTGGTCTGCTCCCCCAGGTACCAGTCCCGCAGCAGGTAGCCGCCCACCGCGCAAAAGACCAGGACCACCAGCGCAAGCATCGGGTTGAAGCGCCCTGCCACGATGTTCAGGCCGATCAGCGCGGCACCCACCAACGTCAGCCCGGCTGACCACAAGAGCTGCTGGGCCCGGAAATCCAGTACGCCGATCCGCAGCCCGGCCCTGTCCAGGCGCCGGGACAGGGCCTCGTTGCTCGGATTCAGCCGCTGCGACATCCGTGCGACGTCGGCAAGGACCGGGCCCACGATGCGCCCGAGCGGCCCAAAGGGGGTTTGCGAGGCGAGCGGTTCGATGAGGATCCGTGAACCGCTCCTGCCGGCCCGCAGGTGCGGTGCCACACGTTGGGCGAAGGTCACAGGGCGCATCGCCGGGATCCGGACCAGCACGATCCACAGTCCGCTACCCAGGCACAGTCCCAACACGAGAGACAGGATCGTGGTGGTGCTCATCGAAACACCCGTTCTTCCTCGGGCAGGCGACCGATGCGCATCATCGCCCGATAGCAAATGAACGACACCACCAGGCCGCCGATGAGCACCAGCATTCCGGTGACGGTCGAATAGGCGTAGACCGCCGCGGGTTGGCCGGCCAGAAGCAACAGGATGACCCACGGGGCGGCGATGGCCAGCCGGGCAGCCGACACCGTCCAGGACTGCCTGGCCTCGAGTTCCCCGCGGGTGCGGGCCGAATCACGCAGGAAGGAGCTGAGCGTGCCCAGCATTTCTCCCAGGTCGGTGCCTCCAACCTCGCGGGTGATGCGCAGCGCCTCGACGATCTTGTCGGCGACAGGGTCGGCCAGGCGCGCCGCGAGGCGTTCGAGCGAATCGTTGAAGCGGGCTGTCGCCCGGTAGTCCAGGCCGAAGTCGGAGAAGGCCGGGCGCAACGCCTCGGGCCCCTGCTGCCCCAACTGGGTCAGCGCCTCCGGCAGCGACATCCCGGCCCTGATTGCCGAACGCAGGTGATCGACGACGTCCGGCCACTGCTCCCGCAGGTTCGCAGCCCGTTTGGTCGCCTGATGCGCCACGAGCCCCCACGGCGCACCCAGGCCGAACCCGGCGAAGGTCAGGGAGATCAGCGGCGCTCCGGTCAGGATGAGCACGACGAGCCCGACGATGACACCGGCGGTGATCGAGGCAGAGATGAAGCCGCCCCGGGTGACCTTGTCCAGGCCTGCACGCAGCAGCAGGATTTCGATGCGCCCGTCGGCGGTCCGGGCTCGCGCCCCCGCCGCGGAGGTGAAGGAGCGATAGACCAGCAACAGCCCGAAGCCGAGGGTGAGACCCAGGAACACGCTCATGCCACCATCCGCCCCAGCTCCGCGACGTCGATGCCGGCGTCGAGCAATTTCGGGTGCGCCAGGTCCGCGGCGGGTTGCAGTTCCAGCACCCCTTCGACGTGTTCAAACAGCATCGTGGTTTCGATCGCACCGTTTTCCACGCGGCGGCCCAATGCCATGATCTCCCCCACGAAGCGCCTTCCCGCGGCGTCGCGCCGGCAGTGGACGACCAGGTCGAGGCAGGCGGCCACGGTCGGAATGACGAAGTTCGGCGAAATGTTCTCGCCTGCCAGAAGCGGCAGCGTGCAGATCTTCGTCAAGGCGTCTGATGCATGTTTATTATGACTTGCACTGGGGTCTCGTGTTCAAAAAACTTGCACTTTGCCCCAGTGCAAGTAGTAAGTAGGCTCTTCCTATGGCAGAGGCAAAGCGTGTTGCAATATACGCGCGCATTAGTAAAGATTTGACGCTGCAGGGTTTAGGTGTCGAGCGACAGCTCACGGACTGTCGCAAATATGCTGACGAGCACGGGCAGCGCATTGTCGAAGAGCTCGTGGACAATGACATTTCCGCTTCGGGGCTCAAGAAGCGTCCGTCCTACCTGCGCCTTAAAGAACTGATGGAAGCGCGCGGCGTAGACGTAGTGCTGGTTTACTCGATGGACCGTTTGCACCGATCCATGAAGGAACTGGTCGAATACCTCGATCTGAGCCGAAAAACGGAAATCGGCATAGCTTCGTGCACTGGCAGTAGCATCAACCTGGCCACGGCGGAAGGCCGCTTTCAAGCTCACATCTTTGGAGCGGTTGCGGCAGCCGAGCGAGAGAAGACCCAAGAACGCATCAAGCGGAAAATGGTCGACCTTGCGGAGAAGGGTCACTGGCCCGGCCGTCGCGTATACGGCTACACGGCCTCCGGGGAAATTGTGGAGGCCGAAGCCGAGGTGATACGCGAGCTCTGCGAGCGGGTGCTCCTGGGCCACGGATTGAATCAAATCAGTGCAGATCTCGAGCGGCGAAAGATTCCTACGCTGCAGGCGACGACGTGGCGGGCCTCAACCATCAGCAGCATTTGCTATAGTGCGCGGATTGCTGGCCACCGTGAACACCATGGTGTCATTGTGGCAAGAAACGCCTGGGCGGCAATTATTGACCAGGAGACCCATGCCCTCATACGTGCCCGTTTCGCACCAGGTCAAAGCGAGGGGCCAAAACGTGGCGGACCACGAAAGCATCTTCTGACAGGGCTCTTTCAATGCGGGATCTGCGGTCGTCCGATGGTGCGAGCTGTCAACGGCGCTCGGAAAATACCCAGTTATCGGTGCGCGAAGAATCAAGGCACGGTTAATTGCGGCCGAATCTCCATCGTCCTGGAAAAGGCGGAGGAGTTTGCGGCTGAAGCACTCTTCCAGGCGCACGAGAAGGTTATCGATGAGGCCCCTGAGTCAAGCGAAGCAAGCATCGCGCAGTGGACCGAGGCGCGCGACCGACTCGAGGACCGCAAGCAACAGCTGGCCAGGGCTTTCGCGGAGGGTGTCTTGGAGATGAAGGAGTGGATGACTGCCAAGAAGTCGATTGAAGAGCAGCTGGCCACTCTCCCGACACCTGTCATCTCACCCGTACGCCAGAGGGCAACTGCTGCTGAGCTTCGTCAGGCCTGGCCTCACCTCACAAGCCAACAGAAGCGATCGTACTTGGATGAGGCCATTGAAAAGATTGTTATCAAGCCGCGATTGATCACTAGCGGACAGAAAGTTTTCGATGGACGGCGTTTAGAAATTCACTGGAGAGTATAGGTTCAGGCAGCTCTGACTATAACCAGCCCGCGTCGTTCCAACGCATCGATGTCCCGCAAAATTCGGGACACGGCACGACGGTCCTCAATCTTCGGCGGTAGGCCTTGGGCAGCCCTTGACTCGCGAACCAGTTGTTTCAGGACGATAAGATCATTTTCATTCACACTACTTCTATGCAGCGAGATTGCTGACGGGTGTCACTGACGGTTTTCGGCCTCGCGTCCCTTGCGTTGCAGGACAAAGGCGAAAACAGAACCGCGGCACCGAGCGATCACAGAAGGCCGCCACTGAGGGCCGAAGTCCACACGGCGGTTCTCAGCCCTTCAAGTTTGACGTGGAGACTGGCAAGACGAAGTCTCGTCAAAGGATCCTTTGGTGAGACCGAATCGAAACGCCAAATAGGCTCGTAATCCGTTTCTCAAACTACGGGGCGGTGGCTTATCGGCGGTAAACCATGGACAGGGAACTCGAATCGTTTGAGTCGCAGGCTAAGCTGGCCCAAACCCGAGATTGGGCTCGGGGGCCTAAGGGGGAACTACCTTGTTCGACATTGGATACGCTTCTGAAGAAAACCTGGTTCGCTTAGGCATACCGGTAGAGATGCGCGACCTGGCATGGGAAGACGGGATACACGTTCTGGCGGGTCCTGTTGGGAGCGGGAAGACTTCGACAGGCTTGCGATTGTCAGCCTTCGCAAGTGAGGTGTGTGGAACCAGGAGGGCTGCCCACGCGGTTGCGATTATTGCGCCCGATGCCGAAATTCCGGGTGACGTTTCCCGGAGTCGTCTGTCGATTGAACGCTTCCGTACCGGGGATGCCGATCGTGCGCAACAGTTCCGCGAGGCAATTGAAAACGGTGCCCATGTGATCTACCTCGATAACCTCAGTAGCGGTCCCGAAATGCGGGAGGTAATTAATGCCGCTCTGGAGGGCGTGCTCGTTTTCTGTTCCATGGCCGAAGCAGCCGGGGAGTCGGCGGACAAAATGGATAAACTCTGCATAAGTGGCAATCAATACTTAACACTGTTGTACGGGACCCGTCGCACCGTAAACAACCTTCTGCTGGTTCCCGGCAAACATGGTGATCACCTATTCACGGCGCAGGAACGCTTGGTCGAAAGTCCCGCGGGTGAAGGCTACGAGGAACCTCGATGGCCGCGACAAGCGCTCCCTCCAACGCGAGCAGCCCGGGTATCCAACAAGGACAATTTCGAACGGCTAGCCGAACTCCGGATGTCCGGCAAGAACATGGCTCAACGGATGGCGGAAGCCCGGGCACGCAATGTCTCACGTCGACGCCGAGAACCAGAGGATTCCTGAACATACCCGGTCGTTGAAGTCTTCTTGCCGAGAGCCGAATTTACTCTGCCGTAAGTTGTAGATGGGTTCATCAGCATGTGTGTCTATCGAAGTTCTGGAAGGGGTCAAAGATGCAAGACGGGCAATACCAAATCGAGGTTGCACTTAGGCTCGTCTTGGCGGGGAACTCCGACGGGCGTGCCCTCGAAGAATTTGTTGACCGGTACTCCACGTTGATGAGGAACTTCGAGGTGGCACCTAGGGAACAAGATCGATATCCCATCGACTACGTCACCGTGCAGTTTGAACGGATCAGGTCACTTCTTGAGAATAAAGGAATCTATCTGCGGAATAGGCGGACTGGATGGGAAAGTCGGACCCGTAGGTTACTCGACGTCCCCAAGGCCATTGAGGACGTGGATTCTGCGGACATCGTCGAGGCTTTGTGTGTTCTTGGGGATTTGAGGGTTCTGCCCATTGGGCAATGGGCGTCCAAAAGGGCCCTGAAGGGGGTCCACCTGCTGCTGAAGAGACTCCTCCGTGATCTATTGAACCTGTCCTCCGTACGCGGTCGCGTGGACGAAGGCCAACGTTGGGAATGGGATGAGCTCGACAGCCCCTGGGCTGAGTCGGCGGACAACCGGGATTTTGGTTACATGGAGGTTCTCAGGGCAATAAATAATTCCACGGATATTTCGTCAATACCGGCAAATCCAACCGGTGCAGCAGACCTCCCCCACTACATCCGATACTGGTTCACCCTCTCAGCCATTGTCGTTGGGCATCTTGGGTGGAGGCATCCTGCGGTTGGTATTGCCGCTTGGATCAATAACGGTATGCAGGACGATGATGCGGTCATGTCCGGAGTGAAACAGCTATGGGGACTCTACGCTGCATCATTGCTCGCTGAACCAAGCAAGAACAATCTCCTAGAAATGGCCTCCGAAGTCCTTCAACCTCAAGAGAACACTTCGACCCAGGCTCGGAGCTACGCACAGCTGGATTCCCCGGAAGAGGTTCGATTTCGCCTGCTTCTCCAAGAGAAATCGGAGTCGGATGTAAAATGGGGTGCCCCTAATACTGGTGGATCAGATCCGCTTCATTTAATATCGCACGTCGTTTCAATGCTGGGAGATTTTCAATCCACACACAACCTGGAGCAGAGTGGTGCGACACTACTCCACACTGCCGTCGACTCACACGAAGCTCGGGCCAGTCTCCTGATTGAAAGCCGGTACCCCTGGTATTCAGCACTAACCAAGTGGGGGGACCAAATTCCTAGACGGCACGACGGCAGGTCCTGGCGGGTAGACGTTACGTCAAAGAACTATGGATACATTGGCGAATTTCGCCGATCTAGCGTCACCGGACTTTGGTTTGCCGGAAAGCACTCCAGCCACATGTTAGGTAATACCGCTTAGCTTGGACCTTTCTTATGCATAGGCCAAAAATAAACAGCCACACGCCATTTCTCGACTCCTCGCGCTTCCTCAAAAACGATCCTTTGTCAGGACGACCGAAAGGCAGCGGTATGGTCAAGCTCAGCGTTTCTGCTGGGTGTGGACTTCAGCGCTCGACGGCGGATTGGCTAATCGGCGACCTGGCGCAGCTCTCGCAGGGTGAAAGATATTGTCCACAGGTTTCTACCAGCCGCGACGTCGTTCCTGCTTCTCTTTCGCCAGTGCGGCCTCGAGTTGTCTGCCTAGCTCCTCGGCTGCCAGGGCACAGACTTCGTCGAGCTCGGACTGTTGCTTGCGCAGCTTTGCGAAGAACTCGAGATCACTGAGAATCGAATTCGACTCGTTCCCGGTCCAATTGCTATTTCCAAGGGCGGCAGCGACGATTCGACGTGGAGCAACTCGTGCAGCCACGAGAGCCGGTGCCAGCGCCACGACGGTGTGATCTCGATAGCCTGACATTGATCGGAGAAGAACCTCACCATCTACCACGCCCCCATCCAGCAACTCGATGGCAAGCTTCGTATCGGTACCCAGCACGTCTCCTGCGCAACCACTGCGGATCAGCGTCTCGGCATCGAGGGTCGTGACGATCCGCCGCTTTTGATCCTGCGGGAGGCTCCTCAACACATCAGGGAATGACCTCACCAGTCGGTGCGCACGCGAGGAGAATCCAGGCGTTTCCGCGTTCGCGATGAACCACTCGGCGCAAAGCTCGGGATCAGTGGTGACAGCGTGCTTGAGTATCTCGCCGAGGCGCCATTTTGAGTGCTGCGGCATCTGGTCGGGAGCTGCCCCGACCAGTGCTGTCCGCCAGGCGGGCCTGAGTTCCTCGGGCAACGCCGGTCCATGTCCTCGTGCTCCCTCCCCGAAGGCGACGGCAGCGAGGGCTCGTACTGACGTGCGCGGGTGCATGAGCAGCTCACGAAGGATTGGGGTCACCGACTCATGGATCCACAGGTCATCGATCAGCGGTACGTCATCGTCGGTTAGTCCGTCGATGACAGTCTGCGCCAGAACATCCAGGTCGGCGTCTTCGTGCGTGATTGCGCGCAGAATCTCTGGTCGCAGTTCAGGGACCTCGATTGCCGACATAACCAAATCATCGATATCAGCACCATCTTCGCGCGCCTTGGTCAGCAACGGCGCAACGAGGGGACGGGCGATTGCCCTAATAGCGGCTTCCAGCCAGGCGCCAGAGTTGGTCACATATTCGGCAAGCGTGCCCGCGAACTGAGTGCCTTCATGGTTACCATCGAGTACCGATGCCTCGACCACAAGCCGTCGGTACTCAGCGACGCCCGCCGCAGCCGTTTGCCTGTCTAGCTCGCGGGCCAGGGACGTCAGTTGCTCCCGACGGCCGGCCATCCAAACGTCGATGTCGTCGTCAGGTTCTCGCACTCCCACGAAGCGAGCGAGGCGGTCGTCGTCGACCGGGAGCTCCGCCAGCGTTGTAGGCCCGCCGTTCCACATCGAGACGAGTGCGAGCCGCTTGTTGACCCGAATTGGCACCGCCGTGAAGTGTTTTGCCAGCACCGTCAGGGTGCTGAGCACCAGCTCGGCTCCCCTCGCGCCGACAACCCTGTGCTCGGGCGAGGCATTGCCCCCATGGTTGGTGGTTCCTGCTGCAATCGCAGACCATGAATCAAAGATTTCGCAGAGGTGTACCACTGCGCGATGGGTGATGCTCGAAGCTGCCGCCCCCCGGACTCTGGAATCGATCGTGTTCCAGAGTGCGAGCAGCGTTCCCATTGCATCCGGTGTCATGTCGCCCTGAGACATGGTGAAGTTGAGGTGACTGCTTGGCTCATTCCAGTTGCCCTCAACACGGGGGTCGAAGACGTAATGTGAGACTTCTGCGAACACCTGCCACCGGGCCGCGTCGGGATTTTCATCGAACCACTCGAGCGTGTATTTCAAGATACGATCGCGCAAGGTATCAACGGGTCCCAGATCAGGGTCGAGGTAGTGCGCCATGTTCTGGATAACCCGCATCGGGTTTTCGGGGTGCTGGTGTCGAGGCCGCGCGTCGGTGATGGCGAGGTCGAGCAGCCCACGAGTGGCCTCTCGAGAACATGAACGGCGGAAAGCGGTGCGGAAAATTTTCTGTGCAGCAGTGCCCTTGGGGTCGTAGGTGATATCGCCGTATAGGGTCTGAGACGTGCGAGGCGAATCGAGGACAGCGCGGGCGAGGAGGACGGCGCGGTCAGCCGAAGTCTCGTCGATGCCACTGTAGGCCTCTACCAAGGCAAGCGGGATCTCTTCGACTTCCTTTGTCGATATGTTGTCGAACCACGTATCCGCCAGCGCCTGAACGCCTGTGTCTGGTACATCGTTAGCGAGATTGAGGACTGTGCGGTCCAGTCGTTCGTCATGGGGGAACTTTACGGCGAACGAGGCCCAACTCCTTCGCTTTCTCACCCCGAAGAAGGTCGATGCGACGATCAGTGAGCGGAGTGGAGCAAGCACAGACCACTTGTCGCTTGTCCGCTCCACGAGACCTCCCTGAGCGGTGATCTCGAGCCAGGCGATCAAGTCGGCGTACGGGACACCAGCATGGCTCGCGATAATCTCGATGTCCTCGAGGGAGGCTGCGCCGAGTGCGGCGATGCAGGCCAGCGCTTCATTGAGTACGGCGTTGCCTGCAATAGCGGTGGCGAGGCCGGCGACTTGGTCAAGAAGCGATTGACCGGTTGCGAGGTCGTCGCCTGCACCGTTGATGACCAAACGCGCGAGGATGGCCGCCCAGCCCGGTCGGCCGTCGGACTGCTCGAGTACCAGTGAACGCGCGCGGACGCCGTGGACTCCGAGCGCTTGGATCATTTGATCGAGTGCGGCTCTCGCTAGGCGGTCCACCTCGACCCGCGTCGGCTTGTTGAGCAGAGCCTCTACCGGAGCCTCGGCTCCTGGCCACGTCGCGGCGACTATGGTGAAGCTGAAACGTTCCTTGCTGCGAATGCTGACCAGCTGCTCAAGAAGCTCCTGATTAAGGTGGGCATCGTCTAGCACTACGGTCGTTGGTTCGATGGCGAACAGGTCGTCGGCAAGATGGTCGCGGGCAAGGCGGTCGATGAAGTGGACGCTGCCTTCGAGCTCCGCTAGCAGGCGGCTCTTACCAACTCCGGGAACGCCCACTAATGAGACATCGGCCATCAGCGTTACCGCGGCGCGCAGATGATCCAGTTCCTCGTTCCGTCCGAACAGGTCGGTGAACGATGACGACGGTTCGGGTGCTTTAGTTGTCAGCGCTTCAAGACGACCTTGGACACCGGTCAGCTCAACGCGGAGATCCGGGTCGCGGCGCAGGGAGTCAACCAGCCATTGTCTTGCATATATGCGCGGCACCGGGAGATCATTGGCTCTACAATAGGTCTCGATGTTGCGGCGCTTGGTGTCCGAAAGACTTTTAGACGTAATCATCACAAGCTGGTCTACCCGGAACGCCTCGCCCGCATCCCAGAATTTTTTCCACGTTCTATGGCTGCTCTTGAGATTGCTAAGGGAATCGCTTATCGTCACCAAAATCCTCCCGCGAGAGTCGGGATCGTCAGCAATGGGAGCGATGATGTCGCCGTCGCGACCTCCATCACTGCCGCCTTCAATACCAACCACATTCTCGTAGTGGTTCGCCATCAGGGCCACGGCGCACCGCTCAAAAACGTCAGCGTCAATACCTGCGTCGAGCTTGCTCGTGATGCGTTCGTTCAGATTCATAGACTAAGACTGCCAGTAGCGCCCGGACCGTGGCGAACTTAGAGCAGGGCCGCGGCAGCAGCCTTGAGACGTTCCTGAGGGTTCTTCGGTACTTGGAACGGCTTGATGTGCTCGAATTCCTTGATGAAACCGAAGCCGAGCCGACGCCGATGGAGCCATTTCGAGCTTCGAAGCGAAAACCGATGAGACCTCAGCGCGCACCACGCACGCCGCGCCAATAACCCCAGTCCAGTGGCCGACCTTTGGATTGTCCCGTGGAACCCGTGCTGGTGCTGGCCAATCGCTTTAGGGAATCGGTCTAGCGCGCAAGGACCCAGCGTTCTTGGCAGGCTACCGCCCTACGTGGTTCAAGGATCTGGGTGCGGGCGATCGCCGGAAACGTGGGCAGCCTGCCGTCGAGCCTTGACCCGGTCTAGGGTTGTGCCATGACGAAGTCCAAGAGCCCAAACATCATTTTGAAGGTCACTACTTCGAATGGCGCTGTCCGCTACGTCAGCGAGACTGCCGGCATCGTGATGACGATCCCCCCGGTCGGGGCGGCGTGGACCCGCACGAATCGCTTCGACTCGATCATCGTCGTAGAGGGAGAGCCGATACGGCTAGGTTTCCGCGAAGGTACAGAGGTGGCAGGGGGGAAAATGCTTTCGAGGCATCCCGTGCGCAGCATCGAGCCAGCTGGCAAAGGCAATCCTCTGGAGGTCTGGCTTCGCGGCCACACTCTGTGATCTGGATCGATGTTGTCCTCGGAGGTAATGAACATCTATAAAGAATGGACTTCACCCAGAGGAGCTAGGCCGGCGTTCTGCCAGGCGATATATCAGACCGCACAAGGCAACATGCCGAAGGTCTTGCGGCAGTCGGCTCGCGTGGCGGTGCATGGCCTCCACAGCCTCCTCGACCCTATTCTGCTCAAGCTTCTCGAGGTTTTGCTTGTATTCCTCCGGAACCGCGGCTTCCTCGTACATCAAGAACGACTTGTCGATGTCAAAGTAATCAGCAACCCCGGACAAGATCTCCAGCTTGACCACCTTGTACGCGGTGTTGCGCAGAGCATGCCAGGTGCTCGTGCTGATCGTGATCTTACGTTGCGACATGAAAGTTTGGAGATCACCAATCTTCAAGGGGGATCCACTTCTGAGGGCCCACATGGCAACAAGATTGTTGACACGTTCGGCCTGGGTTTCCTTAGTAATCGTCAGCGTTTGCGTGATGATGTCCAGCTGTCGTCCCATGTCTCTTTCCTTTGCCTTTTCCGTATGACCTCTTGCAAGCCGCGCTGAACCAGCACCAGGCAAGCCAATGAGGCCGTGCACTTAACCCGTCGAACAAGCGACTCCCCCGAAGCCCCCAGCTACGCGCCATACGCGCGCTCGGTCAAGACGTCCTAACCTCGGACTGAGAGAGGGCTCCATGCTGCCTCAATTCCATGCACCCTAATTACACTATTAGTCCCATTACACATGTAGCAAATCGATCCTATTCATAATCTATTACAATTTGTGCTTTTGTGGTTTTGTGGTTTTGCGCCTTTGTGGTTTTGTGGTTTTGTGCGATTAGTGTGCTTGTCGAAGTCTGGTTGACCAATTTAGAGCATCCCGTGCTTTAGTCGATCTCTGTCCAGCTCGCCACTCATCAAGGGTGACGCGAGGTCACAACCGACGCTGGGATCAATGACAGCCATCCTCCATGTTTTTCAGCCGACGAGTCGGTACGCCGAACGTTTGACGCACCCAGAAATCGCAGCTTTTAGCGTGAGAATCAATTTATCTGAGTCCGCGGTCAGTCCATCCAACGACGTGCTCCCACTTGGCACCGCCTTCTTGAGACGACCAACAACCTTGGTATGGCTTGTGCCCGGATTTTGCTGCGGGCTACCGCCAACACTTCCTAAGACGCCTCACACCGCCGCGACGGTCCGCGACGGACTCATCAAGACCATGGGAGGACTGCCCGAACGCCTGAGGGGATCCCTGACCTGGGACCAGGGCGCCGAAATGGCCACGCACAAGGCCTTCTCCCTGGCCACCGACATGGACGTCTACTTCTGCGACCCGGCCAGCCCCTGGCAACGCGGATCCAACGAGAACACCAACGGGCTACTGCGTCAGTACTTCCCCAAAGGCACCGACCTGAACGCCTACAGCCAAGAGGACCTCGAACACGTCGCACAGGAACTCAACGCCCGACCACGCAAAACACTCCACTGGAAAACTCCGGCCGAGTCACTTCGTGATTTACTGATAGCCAGCTGACCTCGGGTGTGGCATCGACCCCTGGAATTCGCCGTTCCGGCATCGGCTGCAACCGCGCAGAGCATGATGGGAGGCCCCTATACCAGAAATACGGAAGCCCCGCTATGAAGCGGCATCATCCAGCCCAGCTCGGAGGATGCGCCAGCAATTGTTCGATCCTAGGAGTTTCGAGTCTAAGAAGCCCCGGCGGGCGCGGCACGAGTAGGGGTTACCCGAATATTCCCCCGGATACTTGGGCAGGAGGCGAGTCGATATTCACTCTGAAGGCACTCGGTACCTACCTATGCTCGGCCACCCGCATGCCGTTCGACCTGCGACGGATATGCTGTCAGCCATGGCCGGTTTGATGGATCGGCCGATACAGCGGGGACAACAAGCAAAGCTCTGTCAACGGGAGAAGGGGCCATTATGCAAGCGGTTGGGACGCCTTTGACGCGCATGACAGCAGTGGCGGGCGGACGTAAGCTGACAAAGCGCGAACGCTGACCGCGGCTACCATCCCACTTCCAAAGCCACAGCAGAACGCGGCCCCAAATTGTAGGTGTCGAGCGGCGTTCTTCACCATATAGAATACTTCTATGCCTCAGACGACCCAGGTGCTCCCCATCGAAGAAATTGAACCCGGCGGCGCGAACGTTCCAGTCACACAACTCTCCGCAGTCGAAGAGTTCAATCCCACTTCCGAGACCGGAGCAAGCAGGTACGCAGCTCCCTTGCCGGACGGCCTCCCGCTCGAGGCGCTCCTGGTCAACAAGAACTCTGATCTGCTTGTTGTCAGCCTCCATGGCGCAACTGACCGCGAGAAGTATTCCATCCCCCGTTTTGAGTGGCTCAAGAGCTTGCTGAAGACGGAGTACAGCGCCTTGTATTTGTCGGATGCGACGCTGTATCTGCGGGAGGATCTCCAGCTGGCCTGGTACACAGGGTCAGCGGACTTTGACCTCTACCCGATCTTGGCAGATTGGGCAGGCCGGGCCGCAGATGCGGTTGCGGCGAAAGGGATCATCTTCCTTGGGTCGTCCGGTGGAGGGCTCGCATCGCTTCAGATCTCGACATATATCCCGGGCAGCATGGCCTTACCGTTTAATTGCCAAACGAGCATCGCCAATTACCTCGTCAACGGCACACTCATGGGTGCGCAACGCGACTACGTTGAAGCCGTCATGCCACACCTTGCCTCTGAAGGTGTTTGGTCATTGCGTCCAGATGTGGACTGGTCAGTCCCGCTTGGTGACCGATCGTCTGCCCTGGTCCGCTACAAGCGTCTGCAGCAGAACTACGTGTACTACATACAAAACATGCGAGACTATCGGCACGTTGAACAGCACTACCAGCCTTTCCGGAAAGTGATCGAGTCAGGCCTGAACAGTGACCGGGTCCGGTTCCACCTCTACGAGGGCCCGGAAACGCACAACCCGCCACTGCCGGACATCTTCCATAGCAGCCTTGACGAAGCCGCCAATTGGTTGCGGGAGACACTTTAGGGGCTCGTGCTGAGCTTTTTCCCCCTGTGTTGCACGCTCGGTGTGGCGCCTGACCGGGGGACTGATCATGAGTGAGGCAGTTGACGAGGATCCCGCCGGCGCGGGTGAGGTTGTATGCCATGACCGCATCGACCAGCCAGGCCGAGTTCGCGGCGAAAGCACCTGAGGGCTAATGGGCCAGCTCACTGTCCTTCAAATCGGCGTTCACCTGCTCGATAACGGCGTGGCGTGTTTCCGGTGGGTTTTGTCGGCCGCGGCGGTGTCCAGGAGTTCGGCGTCCACGGTGGTGAAGAA
>NZ_JBKKAP010000161.1:0-44317 GCF_046714615.1 Paeniglutamicibacter sp. | reverse complement strand
CCCCCCCCCACTTTGTCTTTGCCGATGGTCCTCGCCGGTTGTCCCTGAAGGCGTGATTTGCCTTGGCCGCCCAGAACGACAGGTTCGCTCGGGCCCGGCCGCGGGAAGTGCTACCCGAGGGCCGCTTCGTGCTCCCCCAGGTCTGCGTCGTCAAAATCATCGAAGTCGTCGAAGTCGTCGTCCCCGCCCAGTGGCAGGTCCCCGGGCAGCGGATGCGCCCCGGGCTTGGCCGCTGCGTGGTAACCGTGACTGACCCCGGACAGGAAGATGTTGGCATCGTGCACCCGCGGGTAGCGTGACAGTGCCGCCTTGAACCGCGGGCCGTGGCCATCGCGCGGCTCCACCAGGTGGGCCAGTTCGTGGGCCAGCACGTAGTCCTGAACCCACTGCGGCATCGCACGCAGCCTGTCCGAGAGCCGGATCCGGCGGCTGTGCAGGCTGGCCGAACCCCAGCGGCTGTTTTGGTTCGACACCCACCGCACGCCAGCGGGCTTGGCCTTGGAACCGAAGAGCTGCACATCCATGGCGCGCGCCCGTTCCATGAGCTGCGCGTTGGGGTCGACCGAGGTTCCGGCAACCACCTTGCGCATGACCTTTTTGACCATGTCGGCCACGAGCATGCGTTCGGCCTGTTCGCCCAGGCCGAGCGGAACCGACACGACCATGGTGTTCTGCTTCCAGGCCCCGGATATCGTCTTCTTGCGCCTGGCCGAGCGCACCACGCGAATGGGGGTCCCGTCGCTGTCGACGTATTCGCTGGTGGATGCTTGGGTGCTCATGTCCGTGTCCTTCCGCCCCGTCCTGTTCTTTTGCTGCACCGCGCGCCGCTCCCCCCCACTTTCCCGCTCCGGGGTGTGGATAGCCCGCGTAGCCCGTGCGGCCGATGCCACGATGGGTGGATGAAGGGCGCCGGCGATTGGAAATCTCGTCGGTGCCGCCGTTCCCCCAGAGGAGCAACATCATGAGGATCAACCCCGGCTTGCAGGTACTTAGCCTAGTGGAGGGTGCCATCCAGATTGGCACCGGCCAGCGCGCGCGGTGGATAACCGGGCTCACCGCTGCCGAAAAACGCTTCGTGCTCTCCTTGTGTGAGCGCGGCCCGGGCCCCGGCGGTCCCGCACCGGAGCAGCCGGACGAGCGGCGGCGCGGGGAGATCCTGGCGATGCTGGGCCCGGTGCTGCTCCAGTCCCCCATGAAACCGCCACCCGCAGGTGCTCCCGGCGTCGGAAACGGGCTCGTCACCGGAAACGGGCTGGGTGGGCGGTTGGTGCCCGATGTCCTGCAATGGGGAGCTGCCTACCAAATGGATGCCGTCCCGGTGCTGCAGCGCCGCGCCGAGGCCAAGGTGGCCCTGTACGGCTGCGGGCGGATGGGCCAGTTGCTGGCACACGTCCTGGCAGGCGCGGGCGTCGGATCCCTGATGCTCTGCGACGGCACCCCGATGGATGCCGGGGACCTGGGTGCCGGGACCACCGGCATCACCGGCGTGGGCGCCCCGCGTGCCCGCGCCACCGCCCGGGCGCTGCAATCGATCTACCCCCACCTTTTGGTGGCCGATGCCGCCGGCCGCAGTCCCGACGCCCCGGCCCTGGACATGGCGGTGGTCATCGCCGGCGGCATGCTTCCGCCGCTGGAATCCCTGGCAGTCGATGCGGCGATGCTGCCGGTGTTGTTCACCGATTCGGGGATGCACCTGGGCCCGATGGTCATCGACGGTCTCACCATGTGCGCGCAATGCGCGTGGGAACAATGCGACCCGACGCTGCGGATGCTCTGCGACGACGAGTCCTCCGGACAGGCCCCGGCGCTGCGTCCGGAGGCCTCGCTGGCGGCCGTGGCGGCGGGCCTGGCCGCCATGGCGGTGTTGATGGCCCTTGACCGCATCAATGTCCCCGCCGCGGCGGGGTCCATGGTCGTGTGCGACCTGCCCACCGGTTCCGTCACTTCGGTGCCGGCCCGGGCCCGGCCGCGCTGCACCTGCCTGGACCCGCTGGCCGCCTGAGGTTCGACCCGCTAGTCCGCCGACCCGCCGGCCAGGATGGCCAGCACGGCCTCGCCGTAGCGATCCAGCTTGCCCTTGCCCACGCCTGAAACCTGGCCCAGGGCCGAGAGCCCGTCGGGGTTGGACTCGGCGATCGCCATCAGCGTGGCATCGGTGAAGATCACGAAGGCCGGCAGCGAGTTGGTCTGGGCAACCTGCAGGCGCCAGGCGCGCAGGGACTCGAACACCGCCTCGTCGTACCCGGCCGGACAATTGCCGCAACGGCCCACCTTGCGTTCGGCGGCGCTGGTGAGCAGCGTGCCGCAGACCCGGCACATCGGCGGGCCGGCGGGGGCCTTGCGCCGGGCGGCCCGCGGGGCCGATGCCACGCGGGAGGTCCCGGCGGGGCGGAGCCCGTCCAGGAAGCGCGAGGGCCGGCGGTTGGCCCGGCCCCCGGGGGTCCGTGCCAGGGACCAGGACAGGCCCAGGTGCATGCGGGCGCGGGTGATGCCCACGTACAGCAGGCGCCGCTCCTCGTCGTATCCGGCCTGGTCGTCGGCGAAGGAAATCGGCATCAACCCCTCGGAGAGCCCGACCAGGAACACCGCGTCCCATTCCAGGCCCTTGGCCGCGTGCAGCGAGGCCAGCGTGACTCCCTGCAAGGTGGGCGCGTGCTGGCTGGCTGCACGTTCCTCCAGCTCGGCCACGAAGGTGTGCAGCGTGAACGGGGTCTCGGATCCCGCGCGGGCCGCGGCCATCTCGTCGGCGAGCGCCACCAGGGCCGAAAGCGACTCCCACTTTTCGCGGACCGCGCCGGAGGCGGCCGGGGCCGTGGCGCTGTAGCCCAGGGACACCAGGATGTCGCGGGTCAGCTGCGGGACCGTTTCGCCGTCGGCCTCGGTGGTGGTATGGCGGGCTGCGGAGCGCAATTGCAGCATCGCGTCGCGTACCTCGCGCCTGGCGAAGAAGCGTTCCCCGCCGCGCAGCAGGTAGCCCACTCCGGCGGACGCCAGCGCCTGCTCGTAGGCGGCGGACTGTCCGTTGGTGCGGTACAGGATCGCGATCTCGGCGGCCGGGGTGCCACCGGCGATGAGCTTCTTGATCCGCTGGGCGATCTCGGCGGCCTCGGCCTCGTCGTCCTTGGCCTCGAAGAAGGTCGGCTCGGGCCCGTTCTCGCGCTGGGCAATGAGCTCCAGCGGGGTGGGCCAGTTGATGTCGCGGTCGGGGACCCCGGGTTCGGGGCGGCGGGCCGCAAGCACGCGGTTGGCCAGGTGCACCACCTGCGGGGTGGAGCGGTAGTCGCGCACCAGCTTCACCACCGGGGCGTGCCCGTAGGTGGCGGTGAAGTCCAGCAGGTGGCGCGGGGTGGCGCCGGTGAAGGAGTAGATGGTCTGCGAGGCATCGCCCACCACGCACAACTCGTCGCGCCCGCCGAGCCACAGATCCAGCAGGCGTTGCTGCAGCGGGGAAACGTCCTGGTACTCGTCGACCACGAAGTGCCGGTACTGGTCGCGCACCGAGGCGGCGACCCGCGCGTCGTCCTCCAGGATCGCCACGGTCAGCAGCAGCACGTCCTCGAAGTCGATGAGCTGCCGATCGGTCTTCACGTCCTCGTAGGACTGGAAGACCCGCGAGACGGTGACCGGATCCAGCCCGCCGGGCTGCCCGCGGTCTGCGGCGGCCGCCACATAGGATTCCGGGGTGAGCATCGAGACCTTGGCCCACTCGATCTCGCTGGCCAGGTCGCGCACGGTGGCGCGGTCGGCGGTGGTGCGCAGGCGGCGCGCCGCCTCGGTGATCAGTGGCGCCTTGTAGTCAACGATGGACGGCAGCTGCCCGCCAATGGACTGCGGCCAGAAGTACTGCAGCTGGCGCAGCGCAGCGGCGTGGAAGGTGCGGGTTTGCACGGCCCCGGCCCCCAGCTCCCGCAGCCGCGAACGCATTTCCGCCGCCGCCCGGGCGGTGAACGTCACCGCCAGCAGGGAGGAGGGCTTGTAGACCCCGGTGTGCACGCCATAGGCGATGCGGTGGGTGATGGCGCGGGTCTTGCCGGTGCCGGCGCCGGCCAGCACGCACAGCGGCCCGCGCAGCGTGGTGGCGACCAGCCGCTGTTCCTCATCCAGTCCGCCGAGGATCCGTTCTTCCAGGGCTCCCATGTCGGTTGTCTCGGTCATGTCCTAGTTTTCCAGGCGTTCGGGTTCGGGCAGCACGCCGCCGTACCAGTGCTCGATCAGCGCGCTGGCAATCGAGGTGCCAGAGGGCACGGCGATGGCGCCGGAGCGGACCGCGTCTGCAAGTTCCTGGCGGGTGAACCAGCGCAGGTCGATGATCTCCTCCCCGTCGGGCATCAGCTCGGTGCCGACGGCGGTGGCAGTGAAGCCGAGCATCAGCGAGCGCGGGAACGGCCAGGGCTGGGAGCCCATGTAGCGCGGGTCGGACACGATGACGCCAGACTCCTCGGCGACCTCGCGGATGACGGCGGACTCCAGGGATTCGCCCGGCTCCACGAAACCGGCAAGGGTCGAGAAGCGTGTCCCGCCCCATGCCTTGTTGGCACCCAGCAGCAGCCGGTCGTCCCCGTCGGTGATGGCGACGATGACTGCAGGGTCGGTGCGCGGGAAGTGTTCCAGGTCCTCGGCCGCGCAGTGCTTGACCCAGCCCGAGGCGCGCAGCTCCAGTTTCCCGCCGCAGCGCGGGCAGTAGTTGACAGAGTGGTTCCAGTTGGCGATGGCGACCGCCTCGACGAACAGGCCTGCGTCGCGGGCACCGAGCCCGGCGGCGACGTCGCGCAGCCCCAGCCATTGCTCCGGATCCGTGGAGCCGGGCCCCGCCTGGCCATCCGCCGAGGCAGGTGCGTCGTGGAAGGAATGCAGCACGATTTCGGTGATGCCGTCAAAACCCAGATAGATCTCCGTGCCGCCGGCCGGGACGCGGGCATGCTCGATGAGCACCAATTCGCCGTCAAGCACCCGGGCACGCCCGCCGACCAGCACCAGGTAGCGGGTCGCCGGATCCACGCGCAGCGCATCGAGCCAGCCGTCGTCGGTGCGCCGCTCGCAGCCGCGATCGGTGGTGGCGCGGGCCAGGGGCAAGGCTCCGAGCGCCGGGAAGCTCGTCACTGGGTTCTGCACGGTATCGCTCATAGCATCAACCGTACTGACCGTTGCGGCCCAACGCCTACTTCGGAGACCCTGTTGTGGCCATCGGCGCACCGGTCAGTGCCACGGAGCACCATTCCCGGCGTCCCCCATGGTGGGGAAGCGAGGAGGGATTGGACGCAAAACATGCGACTCGCCGCCACACGGCAGGACTCGGGCACGGCATGCGGTCTACGGTGGAGGATGTGAAACGCTCTCCCATGGAACTCGCTGCCATCGCCACCGCTGCGGTCCCCGGCTTGGCGCCCACGGGCGTGGCCTCGTTGCCGGACGACGGCAATGATTTCGACTCGGTGCTCATTGTGGACGCCGCCAAGAACCGTTGGCGCGTGCGCTCCCCGCGCCACGAGGAAGCCAGTGTGCGCCTCGAAACGGAACTCGCCGCCCTGCGCGCATTTTCCGCCGGCATCCGCGCCTCGTTGCCCTTCCAGCTGCCCACCGTCGCCGGAACCGTGCGCCAGGGCCCGCTGCGAACCTTCGTCTACAACCACGTGCCCGGGAAGCAGTACTCCCTCGAGGACCTGGTGTCGCTGGGCTCGCGCTGCGCCCGCGACCTGGGTTCGGTCATGGCCGCCATCCACTCGATGCCCGCCTCCGCGATCGACCGTGCGGATTTGCCCTCCTACACCGCCGAGCAGGTGCGCCAGCGCCGCTTGAACGAACTCGACGCCGCGGCAACCACCGGCATGATCCCCTCGCGCCTCTTGCGCCGATGGGAACACGCGCTGGAAGACGTGGCGCTGTGGCGCTTCAATGCCACCGTCATCCACGGGGACCTGCATGAGGACCAGCTGTTGGTCCTGGACGCCAAGGTCGTTGCCGTCACCGGCTGGACGGATCTGCAGGTCGGGGATCCGGCCGACGACTTCGCCTGGCTCGCGGCGGTGCACGAGCAGTCATTCGCCGAGGCAACCTTCGAGAGCTATATCGCGGTGCGCGGGGACCGTGCCGATCCGCACATCATGCGCCGTGCCGCGCTGGCTGCCGAGTTTGCGTTGGCCCAGTGGCTGGTCAAGGCCATTGCCGGCGGCGACGCCGACCGCATCGCCGAAGCCAAGTTGATGCTCGAGGAACTGGACTCGGACATTGCAGAGTACGGCGGGCAACCCATCTCCGTGGTTGAGCCCCCGCGCGCAGCCCGCGCCGAGGCCGCCGACGAACAGCCCAAACCTGTCCCCGTCGCCGAAAAGGTCACCGTTTCGGGCATCGAGCCCGCCGACGAAGACGAGACCGATGCAGCTGCCCAGTCGGGCCCGGCCGAGCCGGAAACCTCGGCGCTCAAGATCGTGCCTTCCCCGGTGAGCGTCGCGCCGATACCGGCCGCAGCACCGCCGGTCCCGGCCGCTTCCCCGCTCAAGCCTGTCGACGCTCCCAAGTCGAAGTCGAAGTCGACAACCGACTCAGACTCGACGGACGATCAGCCGAAGTCAGCCGGTTCCCTGGACGCAACCGTCACTGAAGACGCGGATGCCGACGCCAAGGAAACAACAGGCGACAAGGAAGCCGCTAAGACCAAGGGTGCCGACACCGCAAACGGCGCCCCGGCGACTGCGTTCTCCGCACTCTCGGGCGAGGGCAACGTTGACAGCGCCGAGCAGAACCAGGACAGCCCCGCCAAGGACTCCGCCGGAACCGACACCACCGCGATCCCCGTTCAGTCCGCCGATACTAAATAACAGGCGGGAGGTCGTATTCACGACTCTCCCGACTCGCTCGTTTTCCGCGTCATATTAAATCCACTTGGTAGAGTGTATGTTGCGCGCCGATGCCGTTGACATCGGACCGTGCCTTCCACCTTCCTATGTACAGCGGGGACATACTTATGAAAAATTTCAAGAACGGCACCATGCTGCTGTCGGCGACCGCTGGGGTATTGCTGGCCTTGACCGGATGTTCGGCCGCCGCGGAACAACCTGCCGGACCGTCGAATGCCGGAACCGAAGCTGCCCCGGTGCAGGCCGAAATCGTGGTGCCGGAGGCCAAGGAAATCTTCCCCAAGGCATCCGCCGCCATGGAGAAGGCCACCTCGGCAACCATCGTTGCTGACCTGACCGATGGTTCCGAAAAAGGAAAATTCGAGCTTTCAGGCACCGTCGACGGCACAAATGCCCAGTCAATGATGAGCCGAGGCGACGCCACCATCGAAATGCTGACCGTCGACAAAGTTTCGTACGTGAAGCCCAACAAGGCATTTTTGACCGAAAGAGCAGGGGCCGAGGCCGCAAAGATGCTCGACTCGGTCGCAGCGGACAAATGGATTTCCACGAAGAACGCCAGCCAGTTCGGGGAATTCAAGATCGATTCCCTGCTTGAAGCGATGGGCACCGACCAACTCGGAACGACGGAAGCCGCAAAGTTCACCGAGAAGGCCCTCACCGATCTCAATGGCGCCAAGGCATTCAAGTACACCGGTGGCGACGACACTTACTGGATTGCGGCCGAGGGCGAACCCCACCTGCTGAAGATTGAAGGAACCGGAACCGGAACCATGACCTTCAGCGAGTGGAACGCCGTCAAGCCGTACGAGGCTCCGGCCAAGTCCGACGTGGTCAGCGTTCCGGGTCTCTAGAGCACCACGCCAACGGGCGGGGATGATTGGAATTTTCCGATCGTCCCCGCCCGTTGGCGTGTCCGGCTCCGTGACGAAACTCAGCCGTTCAGGGCACCCATCGAATTGCTGATCAGGCTTTCGAGTTCTGCCTCATCGGCCAGGTCGTGTGGCCGGATGGTGGTGCCGGACCCGACGTAGTAGAACGCCGCGCGCACCTCGGATACGTCGATGCCGCGCAGACGTGCCCAGCCCAGCCGGTACACCGCCAGCTGCAGTGCCTTGATCCGCAGTTCCTCCCCGCGCGGCACCCGCCCGGTTTTCCAGTCCACCAGCAGCCAGGCTCCGTCGGGTTCCTGGAAGATCGCATCAATGCGGCCACGCACCGACACCGGACCGATGCGGGTCTCGATGGCTGCTTCCACGAATGCCGGCTGGCGGTTGGCCCATTCGGAATCCAGGAAGGCGTTCTTCATGTCCTCGAGGTCCAGCGCATCGTCGATGTAGGCGTCGGCGGCCTCCATGTAGTCCCCCAGTTCCAGCATCCCCGTGGAATCGAAGTACTCCTCCAGCCAGGCGTGGAACGCGGTGCCTCGGCGGGCGGCGGTCCCCGGGCGCCGCGGTACCGGCCGGCGCAGCTCGGCCAGCACCGTGGCCGCGTCGGTGGCCAGGTCCACGAAGACCGAGGCACGCACGTGCTTCGGGATCACCGTGGTCCGCTCCTCGGCGGCTTCCCGTGCCTTTCGGGCCAGCAACAGCTCGGCTTCCTTGAACCAGCCCCTGCCTGTCGGCGTGTGCCACGGTTCCGGCGCTTCGGACTCCACGTCCCCGTCCGTGGATCCGTGCGACGGATCGGTTTTCTGGGCGGTGTCTGCTTTCGCGTGTGCGGCGGCCTGGAGCACTGCGGCCGCGGAGGCCTCCAGCTTGGCGCGGCGCCCGGGCGCCCGGGGGCGCTGCACCCCGCCGCCGGTGACGACCGGGCCCTCCAGCGGGTCGTAGGGCCAGCGAGCCTCCAGCGGTGCCTCGCGGAACGGGTTAGCCTCCGGTGCGTCTTCGTCCTCAATCCACGTCATGGATGCCGCCGAGGGGGTCGGCGGATCGGCCAGCGGCAACATGTCCAGCAGGAAGCTGGAGGGTTCGGTGAGCTTGGTGCGCGTGCCGGTCCAGGCGGTGGCCGAACAGATCAGCAACGACTTGGCCCTGGTCAGCGCCACATAGGCCAGGCGGCGCTCCTCCAGTTCGGCATGGGCCAGCACCTCGGACTTGAACATCCCCTCGGACTTGACCACGTCAAAGAGGCACTCCTGATCGGTGTCCCACTGTGGCAGGTCGTGCTTGTCGCCGCGCAGCGGCCAGGGCAGCGCCGCGTCCCCGCTAGTCCAGCGCGAATCGTTGGCGCTGGGGAAGATGCCCTCGTTCATCCCGGTCACCGCCACCACATCCCATTCCAGGCCCTTGGAGGCGTGGATGGTCAGCAACTGCACCGCGTCCGGGTTCGATTCACCTGGCACGATCGCCAGCCCGCCCTCCTTCTCGGCGGCGGCCTCCAGCCAGGTCAAGAAACCCGCCAGGTCCACGCGCGCCGAGGTGCTGGCGTAGTCCTGCGCAATGTCGGCAAAGGCGTCCAGATGGCGCCTGGCCTCGTGGATGCCGACCCCGGGCTTGGCGGCAACCTCGATGTCCAGCCCCATGGCCCGCTCGGTCTCGCGCAGCAGCGCCTCCAGGTCGTCGTCGATGAAACCGCGCAGGTAGCGCAGCTCATCGCGCAGCGTCCGCAGCCGAGCCAGTGCCTCGGGGCTCAGGGCGCGGCCGTCGCCGGAGACCCAGTCGGGGTGCGGCAGGCGGTCAAGGGCCTCGATGAGGCTGGCGGCGTCGTTCAGTTCCGCCCGCGCCTCACCGCGGGTGACTTCCTCGGCGCTCTCGGGCGCGTCCAGGTTCTCCGGCCCGCCGTCCTTGAGCGCGAATTCGCGGCGGCGTGCCAGGAAGCGCGACCAGTCGGCAAAGGCCATCAGGTCTGCCGGGCCAATGCGCCAGCGGGCACCTGCCAGCAGCCGCACCAGGTGGTCCGAGCGGTTGGGGTCCACCAGTACGTTAAGCGTCGCGACGACGTCTGTGACCTCGGGCATGCTCAGCAGCCCGCCCAGGCCCAGGATCTCGTACGGGACGCCGGCGTCCTCCAGTCCGCGGGAAATGGGGGTCAGCTGTGAGCGTGTGCGGCAGAGCACCGCCATGGTCGGGTGGCGACCGTGTTCGGCGGCGAAGGAGTTGCGCTCGGCGATGAAGCGCTGGGCCAGGGCAGCTGCCTCCTGCGAACCGGTGGCGTAGCGGGCCAGTTCGACCTTTCCGGTTCCGGCGAACGCGCTGGGTTTGAGCGACGGCACTGAAATGCCCAAGGGTGCGACCGAGTTCAACTTCGCGGAGACGGCATTGGCTGCCTGAAGCACGTTGATCGAGTTGCGCCACGCTGTGCTCAGGTACGCCACCGAGGCCGGGCGCAACCCGCCGTCCCCGTCTTCCCCGGCATCGTGCGTGCGGGCCGGGAACTCGGTGGGGAAGCGGAAGAGCTGCCCTGCCGAGGCCCCGCGGAAGCCGTAGATGGACTGGTTGGGGTCCCCCACCGCGGTCAACGCGTGGCCGTCGCCGAAGATGCAGGAGAACAGCACCATCTGGGCGTGGGACGTGTCCTGGAACTCGTCGAGCAGCACCACCTTGAAGCGCGCGCGTTCGCTGTGCGCCGCCTCGGGGATTTCCCGGGCGATGCGTGCCGCAAGGGCCACCAGATCCCCGTAGTCGAGGGCGCCGCGGGCGGCCTTGGCCCGCGCGTACCCCACGGCCAGTTCGGCGATGGTGGAGCGGGTGCGCAGCTTGTCCAGCAGCTTGCGGGCGTCCAGCGAGGGCGCGGCGGGCTTGTCGATCCGGTACGGCAGCACCTCGAGCCTGCAGACCAGCTCGTCGATCCACTCCTTGGCGGCCACCGGGGAAACCAGGTGCTCGGCGCATTCCCCGGCGAAGGTCACCACGGCGTCGATGAGTGTGTTCTTGGACGAGGCCAGGTGCTCGTAGTCACCGGTGTAGCCCTCGACCACCGCCGCGGCGACCTGCCAGGCCTGGGCGGTGCCAAGCAGCGCGGTGTCGGACTCGACCCCGATGCGCAGCCCGTGCTCCTTCACCAGCGTATTGGCGTAGGAGTGGTAGGTGGAGACCGACGGGTCAAGCAGCCCCTCGTCCTCGAGCTCCAGCAGCCCCGAGCGGGCCAGCTTCTCCAGCTGCCCGCGGATGCGCTGGGCCAGTTCCCCGGCGGCCTTGCGGGTGAAGGTGACGCCCAGGATCTCTTCGGGGCGCACCTTCTTGTTGGCGACCAGCCAGATGACCCGGTCGGCCATGGTGGCGGTCTTGCCCGACCCTGCGCCGGCGATGACCAGCAGCGGCTCGAGAGGGGAGGAGATGATGGCGGACTGCTCGGGGGTGGGCTGGTGCTGGCCCAGGATGTCGGCCAGCTCCTCGGGCGAGTACACCCGTTGGGGCGCGGCGGGCGAGTCGGTGCCGGCGATGGGTTCGGCGGGCGGGGTTGGTGCTTGGGTGCGGCTCACGGCTCGGTGACCTGCCTTCCTTCGGAACACAATGGACAGATGCCCGGCAATCGGCAGTTGCTGCCGCTGCGCCCTCCGCGGGCCGGGTCGTGGCGGGAGAGGAAGTCGGCGTCGCCCATCAATTGCGCGGCGGACAGCACCATCGGGGTGGCCCAGTCCTCGTCGGTGATGGCCGGCTGGGCCTGTTCGCGCGGGGTCTTGGTGGTGGTGCCCAGCTGCACCAGCGACGCACCGGCGGGCACGCGGGTGAGTTCCTCGGCGGTCTTCCCGGCCAGCGCGCCGTTGATGATGGCTGCCTGGTAGGCGCCGAGCTGAGGGTGCCTTTCCACGTCCTTGCCGCTGGGCTGGGACTTGCCGGTCTTCAGGTCAACCACCCACGGGTTGCCCGCGGCGTCTGCCTCCACACGGTCAACGACCCCGCGCAGCAATGCTGCACGCGGGGCGTTGGGATCGGGCAGCGCCTCGGGCCCGGGGTCCGGCGCACCGGCGGCGGACGGCGCGGGGATCGTGATTTCAAACGGGATCTCCCGGCCGATGAGCCGCCGGTTTTCGGTGCGCATCATGACGTTGTACTGGGCCAGTTTCTTGAGCATCGACTCTGCCCGTTCGCGGTCCCGGGCACCTTCCCAGTTATCCGGCATCTCCAGCTCGCCCCAGCGCTCCTCGAGCACCTGCAGGTATTCGCCGCCGCTGGCCTCAGGGTGTTCCTCGGCGATGGAGTGCACCAGGGTGCCCAGCGAGCGCGCGAAGTCGGTGGCTGCCTCTCCCCCTGCAGCCTGGACGAACCAGTTCAGCGGGGAGTTCATCACCGCCTCGACCTTGGAGGGGGAAACCTTCACCGGATCCCCGGGCGGGACGACGGGCCCGCTGGAGGTCGATTCGGCCAGCCCCCACCAGCGGGCGGGGTGCGCCCCGCGCACCGGGTGTGGTGAAGCGACCAGGGCACCGAGCACCGAGGTCGCGTCGCGGTGCAACTCCTCACGGGCCTCGTCCAGCGCCGTGGACTCGGCGGCCTGGCGCAGTTCGGCCACCAGGGCGCCCAGGGTCCGGGGCCGCGGGACGAAGACTGCCCGGCGACCATCGATTGCCCCGTCGGGGTCCACGATGTCCAGGAACGACGAGGGCTGGGTGTCTTCCGAGGCCACTGCGACGGCAATGACCTTGGAGGTGGCGCGCGAAATTGCGTTGGCGAAGGTGCGCAGTTCGTCGGCCCTGGTCTCGCGGATGAGCGAGGCGATATTGCGCACGGGCAGGATCTCCGGGCCGTGTTCGATCACGTCGCTCAGCGCTCCCCCGCCCAGCAGCTCGCCGCGCAGCTTCGTGTTGGGCCAGATGCCCTCCTGCATCCCGGGCACCAGCACCAGGTCCCATTCACGTCCTGCGGCCGCAGCCGTGGTGAGGACCTGAACGGAGGCGGCGCTGCCGCCCCTGCTGGCGAGGGTGTCCATGGGCAGTTCCTGGCCCAGCACGTGCTCGACGAACTGGGCCACGGAGGAACCCGGCAGCTGGTCAACGAAGCGTTCGGCGGATTGGAAGATCGCCAGCATTGCGTCGAGGTCGTGGTCGGCGCGGGCGCCCAGGATGCCGCCGGCCAGCGCTGCCTGGCTCCACTTCTCGCCCATGCCGCTGGCCGCCCACAGCGTCCAGAGCGCCGTTTCGGCGTTGACGTTGCTGCCCGCAAGCTCGGTGCGCAGCGCCTGGTACATCCTGGCCAGGCGCCTGGCCCCGGCCGCCTCGCGGCCCATGGTCTCGAGCAGTGCCAGCTGGTCCAGCATCCCGGTGAGCAGTTCGGCGCTGGAGCGGTTGCCGCCCTGCGCAACCTCGTGGCGGCGCAGTCCCTGGCGCAGCCGGCGCACGTCCAGCGCGGAGGCGTTGGCGTAGCGGGACATCAGCAATTCCTGCAGCAACAGCGGATCCTGCGGCGCCTCGGGCGCCAGGGCAAGGCCCATGAGGTCCAGCAGCGGGCGCACCGCGGGTTCCTCGCGCAGGGGGGTTTCGGCCGGCGGGGTGTTCACCGCGATGCCGGACCCGGCCAGGTACTTCGCCATGGAGCGGACCTGGGATCCGTTGCGCAGGATGACGGCCATGGTGTCCAGCGACCGGTGGTGGATCAGGTGTTCCTCCAGCAGTCGCTGGGCGACGAGGCGCTGCTCGTGGATGGGCGAGTCGACCAGCAGCACCTCGAGGCTGCCCGGGTCGGGCGTGTCCGGGGCATCGGCTTCGCCGTCTTCGGCACCGTTCGGGTTTGCTTCAGCCGCCCCGGGTTCCGCCTCGACCTCAGGGTAATCCAGGATCCTTCCGGCTCCGCCGGCTGCCACGGGGATGCGTCTGGCGACCCTGCCCCAGGCCGTCGCCAGCTCCTCGTTCAGGCGATAGGAAGTCTTCAGTTCCAGCATTCGGGCGGGGTTTCTCTCGGTTCCCAGGCGCGCACCAAATTCGCCCAGCATGTCCGGGCGCGCGCCGCGGAAGCCCTGCACCACGTTGTCGGGCACGGCGAAGGCCACCAGATCGCGCCCGCGGGCCAGCAAGGAGAGCAGGCGATGCTGCGCCGGGTTGGCCTCCTGCAGGTCATCGACCATCACCAGGTGCAGTCGCTCGTGCTCGGCGGCCAGGAACTCCGGGTTGTATTCCAGGATGCCGGCGGCGGCCGCCAGCAGCCCGGCCGGGTCAAAGGCCTCGGCACTGCCCAGGTCCAAGAGGTCCCTGTATTCCTGGTAGAACTGTGCCGCGGCGACCCATTCGGGGCGGCGCAGGGACTCGCCAAGATCCTGCAGGGCTCCGGCCTCGAGCCCGTGTTCGGAAATCCTGTCGAAGAGTTCGCGCAGCTCCTTGCGGAACCCCCGGGTGCCAATGGCCTCGCCGAGGGACTCTGGCCACTCCGGACCGGGGGTGATGCCCAGCGCGTGGCCCTCGAGCAGGTGCCCGATCAAGGTGTCCTGTTCGGGTCCCGAGAGCAGCCGGGGCGGACGTTGCAGTGCCGGCAGCAGCCCGTCCAGCCGCGCCCTGCGGATCAGGTCGAATGCGTACGCCGACCAGGTGCGAACGGCGGGTTCGGAAAACGTCTTTTCGGTGCCGGCGGAAAGGTCGTCACGAAGCGTGGCCGCGGCGGAGCGCGTGGGGGAAAGCACCAACACGTGCTGCGGATCGAGCCCGGTGTCCAGGCGCGTGGTAAGCACGCGCAGCAGCGTCGTGGTCTTCCCGGTTCCCGGCCCTCCCAACACCAGCACCGGACCGTGGCCGGGCTCCAGCTCGAGCAATTCCTGCTGCGCGGCATCGGCGCCAAAGGCATCGTCCGCGGCGATGGCCGCGGGGTCCTGGGTGGATGCGAGGGTGTCCATGTACTCCATCAGATCATTCGCGGGCGACGTTTTGGAATCGGCAGCAATTCGGCCACGCGATCGATGCGCGCGTGGTCTTCCTCAGAGGGTTGCCAGCGGGCATGCCTCATCCGGACCCCCGCCCCGGTGCGGGGTGTGGACTCCCTCACCCAGTGCTCCTCGGCGACCGGCTGCAGTGCCGCCGGGAGGGTTCCGTTGGAGCGGATGACGCGCCACCAGGTGATCTCGGTCCCGCCGCGGCCCATGGACTTTCCGACCTGGCGCGGGCCGCCGGATCCCAGCAGCTCGGCAATGTCCCCATAGGAGAGGACCCTTCCAGCGGGAATCATCGCGACCACGGCAAGCACCGCTTCGTCGTAGTCCAGTCCGGCGTCACCGGCAGGTTCACGGTCGCCGGGGCCCGATGGGCCCGGCCGTGGTTCCTGGCTTCGTTGAATCAACGTTTTCTCCTTCCGCTCCCCCGCACGTCTCCACCCATTATCGGGTCTCGGGCACGGTGTTCATCCACAAGCGCGCTGCGGTGGGCCAAAGTGTCTGCGATTCCCGGTAGCGTTGGTTACATGAATTCTTGGCACAATCTCCCCCGCGCCGCATTCGACCTGGAAACCACTGGTCGTGATCCGCTCGACGCCCGCATCGTCACCGCTTCCGTCGTCGTGGTCAACGGGCGCTCGGAAATCCTCCAGACCCGGGAATGGCTGGTCAATCCCGGCGTGCCGATTCCGGACGAAGCCGCGGAAATCCACGGCGTCACCACCGCCAAGGCCCAGGCCGAGGGCATGGATTCGGCAACCGCGGTCGCCGAAATCTCGGCGTTCCTGGCCGACCTCTTCCAGACCATGCCGGTCATGGCCTTCAACGCCGCCTACGACTTCACGGTGCTGGACCGCGAGGCCAAGCGCCACCTGCTGGCCCCGATCGTTGCGGCGCCGGTCATCGACCCCTACATCCTGGACAAGCAGGTCGACAAGTACCGCCGGGGCAAGCGAAACCTCTCGGTGATGAGCGAGTTCTATGGCGTTCAGTTGCTGAACGCCCACACCTCGGCAGCCGATGCGGCAGCGACCATCGGGATTGCCGACGCGCAGGCGTCCAAGTACCCGAACCTGCAAGTTGATGCCGCTGAACTTCATGCCTCGCAGATCAAGTGGGCCGCCGAGCAGGCAGCAAGCCTGCAGGAATTCTTCCGCCGCAAGGACCCCGCTGCCGTCGTCGACGGGCAGTGGCCGGTCAAGTCCTAACCCGTCGCCCCGCGATTCATGCAGGAGGGGACCCCGTGCGGGGTCTCCTCCTGCGTTCGTCTCCCGGCCGTTTCGGTTTCAGCCCATCGGTTCCGGCGCCCATAGGGGCCGGATTCTGGCAAGTCGGTCGCATCTTCGGCGCAACATGGGGCAATAATTACTAGCCACGGATTCCACGTGATGCGCTTCACCTTACGCCGGAGTAACCCACCGTCCTGTTTCGGGGATCGGGCATCGGCGAATTCTTCGGGAAAGCACTTGAAATCGCGCGGATCCAACAGGCAATGCCGCCCCGGTGGACATCGGTTGCAAAAAAAGACAAGATGTGACCACGATTGCGCTGCATTCATTCGATAGTGATTGAATGTCCAGTACCCCTTTTACTTTTTGATTGCTAAGGACACCCCTTTTGATCACAGTCACCGACCTGCGCAAGGTCTACCAGCAGGGCGACCGCACAGTCGTCGCCCTGGATGGAGTTTCCTTGCACGTCGACGCCGGCCAAATCCACGGCATCATCGGACATTCCGGAGCCGGAAAGTCAACGCTCGTCCGTTGCCTGACCCTGCTGGACCGACCCACCTCAGGGTCGGTTGCGGTGAACAACAAGGAACTGGCAAACGTGTCGGATGCCGATTTGCGCACGGCGCGGCGCCGCATCGGCATGGTCTTCCAGCACGCCAACCTCATGGATTCGCGCACCACGGCGCAGAACGTGGCGTTCCCGCTGGAATTGATCGGTACCCCCAAGGCCAAGATCGCGGAAAAAGTCTCTGCCCTGCTTGAGCTCGTCGGCCTGACGCAGTTCGCCGATGCATACCCGGCACAGCTCTCCGGCGGACAGCGCCAGCGCGTCGGCATCGCCCGCGCCCTGTCCTCGGATCCCGATGTGCTGCTCTGCGACGAGCCGACCAGCGCCCTGGATCCCAAGACCACCGACGAGATCCTTGAACTCATCAAGTCGGTGCGCGACCGCCTAAACCTCACGGTGCTGATCATCACGCATGAAATGAACGTCGTGAAGCAGGCCTGCGACTCCGTCTCCCTCCTGGAGGCCGGCCGCATCGTCGAACACGGGGACATCGCCACGGTCGTGGCCAACCCGGCCGGACGCCTCTCCCAGGCTTTGCTGCCCATGCCCGGCGAATTGCCTGACAACCTTCCCGCAGGAACCGTCCTGGACCTGCTGTACTCCGGCACCCAGGCCACCGAGCCGGTGATTTCCTCTATTGCCCGCACGTTCAACACCGATGTCAACGTGTTGGCCGGCTCCGTCGAGCATCTCGGCGAACACCAATTCGCGCACATTCGCATCCAGCTTCCCGAGGGAGCCGACATCACCGCCATCACCAACCACCTGCTCGGCAACGGCGTCGCAGTCACCGTGAAGGAAACCAAATAAGCCATGGACTTCTTCAATGACCTGATGACCAACCCCGGCATCACCAAGGCCATGTGGCCCGCGTTCATCGAAACAATGCAGATGACCGCCATCTCGGCACTCTTTACCGTCGTGGTTGGCTTGCCGCTGGGCATCCTGCTGCTCAACACCGCCAAGGGCGGCCTGACCCCGAACCGGGGGTTGA
Organism: Paeniglutamicibacter sp.; assembly: GCF_046714615.1. NCBI lineage: Bacteria > Bacillati > Actinomycetota > Actinomycetes > Micrococcales > Micrococcaceae > Paeniglutamicibacter > Paeniglutamicibacter sp. Next base: position 26,875 of record NZ_JBKKAP010000161.1, on the reverse strand, counting down.
ATGTCTTGCTCTCGGGCATCATCGTGAACATCACGCGTTCGATTCCCTTCGCGATCCTCATGGTCTCGCTGATTCCGCTCGCCGCACTGTTGGTGGGCACCTCGCTGGGGCCCATTGCCGCTTCCGTCTCGCTGACCATCGGCACCATTCCCTTCTTCGCCCGCCTGGTGGAAACCGCATTGCGTGACGTCTCTGCCGGCAAGATCGACGCCGCCCTGGTCATGGGTTCGACCAAGCTGCAGGTTGTCCGCAAGGTGCTGGTTCCGGAGGCGCTGCCGGGCATCATCGCGGCAACCACCACCACGATCGTGACGCTGATCGGTTATTCCGCGATGGCCGGCCTGGTCGGCGGCGGCGGTCTGGGGCGCCTGGCCTACAACTACGGCTTCCAGCGCTACGAACCGGCCATCATGGTTGTCACCATCGTTATCATGGTGTTGCTGGTGCAATTGGTCCAGATCCTGGGCGACTGGATCGCCCGCGTGGTCGACCACCGCTAAAACCCCGGAGTGCCAATGGCACTCCGCCACTCAATCTACCGGCGGCTCATCCCCCGCAGGCGCGCAGCCAGTAGCCGCTAGCTGCGTTGGTTACCCGGTGTCCCGCACACCGGTTCTTCATGAAAAGGAAACGCATCCGATGCGTAAGAAACTCGCACTCGCCCTGACCGGTGCAGCAACCCTGTTCGCCCTGACGGCTTGCGGTGGTGGCACTGCCACTGCTCCCAGCGCCGATGTGTCTGCCACGCTTGATACGGCCAATCCGACGATCGTCAAAGTCGGCGCAAGCCCGGTTCCGCACTCGCAGATCCTCGAGTACATAGATGAGAACCTTGCCGCCAAGGCAGGCATCGATCTGGAAATCACCGAGATCGACGACTACCAGACTCCGAACCTTGCGCTGAGCGACGGCTCGATCGACGCCAATTTCTTCCAGCATGTTCCGTTCTTCGACGACCAGGTCGAGTCGAAGGGCTACAAGCTGGAGCACGGCGCGGGCATCCTGCTCGAACCACTGACGGCTTTCTCCAAGAAGTTCGACGATGCAGCTTCGGTTGAAGACGGAGCGGTCGTCGTATTGATGAACGACCCGTCCAACCAGGTCCGCGGCCTGCGCGTTCTTGAGGGCGCCGGCCTGCTCAGCGGCATCGTCGACGGCGATTCGGCCCTGACCGTCGAATCCGACGAGGCCAAGAACCCGAAGCACCTGAAGTTCCAGGAAGTGAACGCCGAGCAGGTTCCGAAGTTCTACCAGGAAGATCCCGCGGTGGGCATCGCCGTGGTGAACGGCAACTTCATCGTCCAGGCGAAGCTGAACAAGGACGAGGTCATTGCCGTCGAACCGACGGAGAACAACCCGAACGCCAACATCCTGGCGTGGCGTGCAGGCGAAAAGACCGCCGGCGTCGCCAAGCTCGATGAGCTGCTGCACTCGGACGAGGTCAGCGCCTTCATCAAAACCACTTGGTCCGAAGGCAACGTTATCCCGGCCTTCTAGGCCAGGGCGGCTTCCGAAACTGAGCCATCCGTTGGTGTGGAGGACTCGTCCGCCACACCAACGACTCCTCCGGGGCGTGCACCGCCCGGGGAATGCTTGAACCAGCTTTTCCATCGCGGTATCCCCTCGAAGCACCTCGATGTTTCTTCGTGATTTTCCGGCGGTTCACCTCCGCCGGCGCGTAGCCAGTAGCCGCTAGCTGCGTAAGTTACCCGATTCCAACCAATATCGGGTCTTGATGAAAAGGAAACGCAGCCCATGCGTAAGAAGCTCGCACTCGCCATCACCGGCGTCGCAACCCTGTTCGCACTGACGGCTTGCGGTGGCGGTACTGCCGTTGCTCCCAGCCCGACGGCGACGCTCGACCCGGCCACCCCCACGATCGTCAAGGTCGGCGCCAGCCCGATCCCGCACGCCCAGATTCTCGAGTACATTGACGAGAACCTTGCCAAGAACGCCGGCATCGACCTGGAGATCACCGAGATCGATGACTACCAGACGCCGAACATCGCCCTGGCCGACGGCACCCTGGACGCCAACTTCTTCCAGACCGAGGCCTACCTCGCGGACCAGATGGCTACCAAGGGCTACAAGTTCGAACACGGAGCCGGCGTGCACATCGAGCCGCTGACGGCGTTCTCCACGAAGTTCAAGGAAGTCGCGGACGTGACCGAGGGCAGCCTCGTGGTCTTGAACAACGACCCGGTCAATCAGCTGCGCGGCCTGCGCGTGCTGGAATCGGCAGGCCTGCTTAGCGGACTGGTCGATGGCGATTCGGCACTGACTGTGCAGGACGACGCGGCAAAGAACCCAAAGAAGCTCAAGTTCCAGGAAGTCAACTCGGAGCAGGTTCCGAAGTTCTACCAGGAAGACCCGACCGTGGGCATCGCCGTGGTGAACGGCAACTACATTGTCCAGGCCAAGCTGAACCCGGAAGAGATCCTGTTCCAGGAAGAGGCGAAGGACAACCCGAACGCCAACTTCCTGACCTGGCGTGCAGGCGAGCAGACCGCGGCGATCGCCAAGCTCGATGAGCTGCTGCGTTCGGACGAGGTTCGCGAATACGTCAAGACCACGTGGAAGGATGGCAGCGTCCTTCCTGCCTTCTAAGACGTAAAGGTTCCCGCACGCGGAAGCCGATGAAATGCGCCGTTCGTTTCCCCTCCTTGGGGAAAGGAACGGCGCATTTTCGTGCACAAGGGCCGTCCAATTCCAGTGGGATTTGCACGGCAGCCGAGACGTGCCTTTGACTTGGCTTGTGTTGACTTCATTTTCGCTCCGAGCCGCCACCGACACCGATGCCCGGTGGATCGCCGAGCTGCGCGCAATCGTGCTCAGGGACGATCTTCAACGCCTCGGCCGATACGACCCCGTGCGCGTGCGACAACGCTTTCTTGACGGCTTCGATGCCGGACATGCGAAAGTCATCCTTGTCGACGGCGTTGAGGCAGGCAGCATCACCCTCCGACCCACCATCGACTGCCAATGGATCGAGCACTTCTATATTGATCGTTGCCGCCAGGGAAGAGGCCTGGGCGGATCCGTCTTGGCCGACGTCATGTCGCGGCATTTCGATTCACGCCCTTTTCGCCTGAACGTGCTTGCCGGCAGCCCCGCACAGCGGCTCTACCTGCGTCACGGCTTCAGCGTCGAGTCCGAGGACCCGATAGACGTGTACATGGTGGCTCCTGGACGAACCGCCTGACACACTCCTGAGCGCGAGGAACTTCTCCCTGTGCTAACGCCAGGTTCGAACGGCTCGGCCCCTCAGCCGGCGTGCCCTGGGGCGGTCATGACTTAATGCAAAAAACCCACCGCCTCTCCCCCGGATGGGTGGGGGGAAGGCGATGGGTTCCCTCTGCTTGATGCACACCAAGCCCGGTGTTCGGACTCGCGGACTATTTGCTGTCGACCAGTTCGTTTTCGTTGCCGTCGATGATCGCCATCTGCTTGGCGAATTTCTCATTCAGGCGCGAGTGCTTGCGGCCATAGGCGAAGTAGATGACGACGCCGACAATGAGCCACAGCACGAAGTAGATCCAGGTTTCCACAGCAAGGTTCAGCATCAGGTAGGTGCACAGCAACGCGGAGGCGATCGGAATGACCGGGCCGAAAGGAACCCGGAATGCAGGCTTGAGGTCCGGGCGCTTGCGGCGCAGCACGATGATGCCCAGGCTGACCATGACGAACGCCGAGAGCGTGCCGATGTTGATCATCTCCTCGAGCACGTCAACGCGGGTGAAGCCGGCGGCCAGGGCCACCAGCGTGCCGCAGATGACCTGGATGCGCACCGGGGTGGAGCGCATGGCGCTGGTCTTGGACAGCTTGTACGGCAGCAACCCGTCGCGGCTCATGGCAAGGACGACACGTGAAAGACCCATGAGCAGGACCATGACCACGGTGGTCAGGCCGATGAGTGAGCCCACGGCGATGACCGAGGCTGCACCCTCGTTGCCCACCAGCGAGAATGCCGTGGCAAGGTTCGGGGTATCGACGGCAGCCAGGTCCTTGTAGGACACCATTCCGGTCAGGGCCAGCGAGACACCGATGTACAGCAGCGTGGTCAACGCCAGACCGGCGAAGATTCCGCGTGGCAGGGTCTTGCTGGGGTTCTTGACCTCTTCGGCGCTGGTGGCCACCACGTCGAATCCGACGAAAGCGAAGAAGACCAGTGCGGCACCTGCGAAGACGCCCATCATGCCGTATTGCGCCGGTGCGGCTCCCGTGGCAAAGGCAAAGAGCGACTGCTTGAGTACCTCGGTGGTTCCGGTCCCGGTAGCGGGCACGGCCTCCGGGATGAACGGGGCGTAGTTCTCGGCCTTGACGTAGAAGAAACCGACCACGATCACGAAGAGCACCACGGCGATCTTGATGACGGTGAAGACGTTTGAGACGGTGGCCGAGAGCTTGGTGCCCATGACCAACAGAATCGTAAACAGGGCCACGATCAATAATGGTCCCCAGCTCATGGTGACGATGCCCAATTCAATGGTGGGTGAAAGGTGTACTCCCATGAGCTGGAAGACTTCGGTGAGGTAGATTCCCCAGTATTTGGCGATCACTGCCGCTGCCGTGAACAACTCGAGGATCAGGTTCCAGCCGATGATCCACGCGATGAATTCGCCCATGGTGGCGTAGCTGAAGACGTATGCCGATCCGGCGACCGGGATTGCCGTGGCAAACTCGGCGTAACACATGATCGCCATGGCGCAGGTCAGTGCGGCGATCACGAAGGAGAGGGTGACGGCCGGGCCGGAGAAGTTGGCGGCCGCTCGGGCGCCCACGGAAAAGATCCCGGCACCGACGGCTACCGCCACGCCCATGATCATCAGGTCCCAGGTGTTCAGGGACCGCTTGAGCTGTCGACCCGGTTCCGCGGCATCGGCCAGGAAACTTTCCACGGGTTTGGTACGAAAAAGGCTCACGGTTTTCCTCGGTGGCAATGAATCGCGAAAACTAACCGGACAAGCCTAGCCGCGTTGACTAGGGGCCGTTGGAAATCGATCGCCTCCTGGAGGTCCCCCCTGAATCATGGAACCGGACTCCCGCCTGGCATTTCACGGCCCGGCAAGGTTGTCCAAAAAATGACCTTGACGTGGTCGTTTCGTTTCAATTGCAGTTTCCCGCGACACCCGAAGGATCGGGTGTCAACGGTTCCCGGACTTTGGAATGCCGGCACTTCGAAAGTGGTCTAGACCTCACCAAATTTCATCGTCAAGGCGGCGTGAACTGCCCAAACACATGAAAATACCCCCGGAAACTGCTGCATCAAGCGATTGATATGGCAGTATCCGGGGGCTTTCACAGCACTCGTTGGGGCTAGACGGCAGGAACAGCCGAAGCCGCCGCACGTGCGGCGGCGGGAAGCGCATCGAAGATCTTGTTCATGGCTTCATCGTCGTGTGCCGAGGACAGGAACCAGGCCTCGAAGACGCTCGGCGGCAGGTAGATGCCCGAGGACAGCATCGAGTGGAAGAACGGCGCGTAGCGGTAGGCCTCTTGGGCCTGGGCCTGCGCGTAGTTGTGCACGCCGTTTTCCGAGGTGCCGAAGGCGACGGAGAACAGGTTGCCGGCACTCTGGATCGAGTGGTCGACCCCGGCGGCACCCAGCGCCTCGGTGAGGGCGGCCTGCAGCTGCAGGGACTTCGCGTCGATGTGCGCGTAGACCTCGGCCGTGGCGTTTGTCAGCTGGGCGATGCCCGCGGCCATGGCCACCGGATTGCCCGAGAGGGTGCCTGCCTGGTAGACCGGGCCCAGCGGGGCCAGGTAGTCCATGACCTCGGCGCGGCCGCCCAGCGCGGCGGTGGGCAGGCCGCCGCCGATGACCTTGCCGAAGGTGTAGAGGTCCGGGGTCCAGCCCTCGGTGCGGCCGGTCAGCCCCCAGTAGCCTGCATCCGAGGCGCGGAAGCCGGTGAGCACCTCGTCCAGAATCAGCAGCGCGCCGTTGGCGGTGGTGGTCTCGGCCAGGAACTTGTTGAAGCCGTCCTCCGGGGTGACGACGCCCATGTTGCACGGTGCCGACTCGGTGATGACAGCTGCGATGTTCGCGCCGTGCTCGGCGAACGCGGCGGTGATGGCCTCGCGGTCGTTGTACGGCAGCACCAGGGTCTCGGCGGCGGTGGCAGCGGTGACGCCGGCGGAGCCGGGCAGCGCCAGGGTGGCCAGGCCGGATCCGGCGGCTGCAAGCAGCCCGTCGAGGTGGCCGTGGTAGCAGCCGGCGAACTTCACGATCAGGTCGCGTCCGGTGTAGCCGCGGGCCAGGCGCACCGCGGTCATGGTGGCCTCGGTGCCGGTGGAGACCATGCGCATGCGCTCGACCCCGCCGAAGCGGTCCATGACCAGCTGGGCCAGCTTGCCCTCATCGGGGGTGGAGGCGCCGAAGGACAGCCCGCGGTCCACGGCTGCGTGCACCGCGTCCTGGATGGCCGGGTGGGCGTGGCCCAGCAGCGCCGGGCCCCAGGAGCAGACCAGGTCGACGTAGGAGTTGCCGTCGGCGTCGGTCAAATAGGCGCCCTTGGCACCGACCATGAACGGGGGCACCCCGCCGACCGAACCGAAGGCGCGCACCGGGGAGTTCACCCCACCGGGCATGAGCTTCTGGGCGGTGGCAAAGAGTTCGGCGGAGCTGGTCATTATTTTCCTTCTTTCAGCCACTGGGCGAGTTCGGACGCCCAGTAGGTCAGCACGGTGTCGGCACCTGCGCGGCGGATGCCCAGGACTGATTCGGTGATGGCGGCGCGGCGGTCGATCCAGCCGTTGGCGGCGGCGGCCTCGATCATCGCGTACTCCCCGGAGATCTGGTAGGCGGAGACCGGGACCGGGGACATGGCTGCCACGTCGGCCAGCACATCCAGGTAGCTCATGGCCGGCTTGACCATGACCATGTCGGCGCCCTCGGCCAAGTCGAGTTCGACCTCGATCATCGCCTCGCGGCGGTTCGCCGCGTCCATCTGGTAGGTGCGGCGGTCGCCGGTGAGCTGGGAATCCACGGCCTCGCGGAACGGGCCGTAGAACGCGGACGCGTACTTCGCTGCGTAGGCCAGGATCGAGACGTCCTGGTGCCCGGCGGCATCCAGGGCCTGGCGGATGACCGCGACCTGGCCGTCCATCATGCCGGAGGGGCCCAGCATGTGGGCACCGGCCTCCGCCTGTGCCACGGCCATCCGGCCGTAGATTTCCAGGGTCGCGTCGTTGTCGACGTTGCCCTTGGCATCGAGCACGCCGCAGTGGCCGTGGTCGGTGAATTCGTCGAGGCAGACGTCGGACATGATGACCAACTCATCGCCCACCTCGGCGCGCACCGCCTCGATGCCGCGGTTCAGGATGCCCTGGGGGTCCACCCCGGCGCTACCCAGCGCGTCACGGGTCTCCGGGATGCCGAAGAGCATGATGCCGCCCAGACCCAGCTCGACGGCCTCGGCGGCGGCGGCCTTGAGCGTGTCAAGGGTGTGCTGCACGACGCCGGGCATCGAGGTGATCGGGTTGGGTTCGGTCAGTCCCTCGCGCACGAAAGCCGGCAGGATCAGCTGCTGCGGGGCGATCACGAGCTCGGCGGCGAGCCGGCGCATGGCGGGGGTGGTGCGCAGGCGGCGGGGCCTGCGGGCGGGGAATGACATTCTGGCTCCTTGTGAAGCTCGTGGCTGGGTGATTCGAAGGGTGCGGCGTGCGCCTGGGTCGGAAGGCCGGCCGGCGCGCGGCGGGGATCAGGTCGGGGGGTGCGTTGCGGTGCGCAGGGATTGCTCCCAGGCGTCGATGAGGCCCGCGGGGGTCGGGAAGAGCGCGGTCGCGGCCGGTTCCAGGCCGCGGGCGCGTAGGCGGGCCGCGGTGCTGTCCCCGATCGCCACCAGCGCCAGGTCGGCAGCGGGTGCCGGGACCAGGGACAGGAATTGGTCCACGGTGCTCGGGGAGGTGAAGAAGACGGCGTCCAGCGTGTCGATGGCGGCGGGCAGTTGCCCCCTCTCCAGCAGGTAGCTGCCCTGCGGCAGCTCGGGGTCCGGCACCGGGGCGTGCAGTGCCCGGAAGGGATCGGCCGGGGCCGGGACGGTGCGGTAGGCGATGACGATGTGTGCATCCCAGCCGCGTGCGGCCAGGCCGTCGCGCAGGGTGGAGGAGGCGATGTCTGCCTGCGGCATGAACACGCTCCCCGGCTCCCCCGTGCGCAGCTGGTCCCACTCGGTGAGCATGCCGCGGGCCGAATGGTCGTGCGCCGGCATGAAGTCCACGCCGGCACCCAGTGCCTTCACGGCGTGTGCGGTGGCCTCGCCGACCACCGCCACCTTCGTGGTGGCGGGAATGAATAGCCGCAGATCCAGCGCCGCGGCGCGGAGCTCCAGTGCCCTGGCGGTGTTCACCGAGGTGAGCACCAGCCAATCGAAGTTGCCGGCCAGCAGCCGCCGCACACCCTCGTCCAGGACGAGGGTGTCGGCGGGCAGCTCGAAGTCGATGAGCCGGCACACCGCCGCGGATGCGCCGCGCTCGGCAAGCCGCGACACCGTGTCCGCCGCCCGCGCGGGGTCGCGCAGGAGCAGGGCGGTGCGGTGCGCGAGCACTGAATCAGCTGACATCCGGGTGCCTAGAGTCCCGCCAGGTCGGCCGCGCCCTCGCGCAGCAGCTGTTCGGCCAGCGCCACGCCCAGGGCCTGGGCGCCGTCGATGGTCAGCGTCTGCGTGGTGGCCGAGCGGCGCATGGTGTCGGTGCCGTCGGGCCGGCAGGCCACCGAGTCGAGCACCAGGGCGTCCCCGTGCACCGTGGCCAGCGCGCCGATGGGCGCGGCGCAACCTGCCTCGAGGCGGGACAGCAGCGCGCGCTCGGCGGTGACCGCCAGGCGCGTGTCGCCATCGTCCATGGTCTCCAGTGCCGCGTCGACGGACGGATGTCCGCTGCCGGCGGCACGCACCTCCACGGCCAGGGAGCCCTGGCCGGGGGCCGGAAGCATGATCTCCGGGTCCAGGTACTCGGTGATGTGCGATTCCAGGCCCAGGCGCTCCAGGCCGGCGGCGGCCAGGATGACCGCGTCCAGGTCGCCCTGGGCGGTGCGTCCCACTCCCCCGTCGTCCTTTTGCGCCGGCGAGCCCTTGACCCTGCCCAGCCGGGTGCCGACGTTGCCGCGGATGTCCACGATCTTCAAATCCGGGCGGAAGGCCAGCAGCTGGGCGGCGCGGCGCGGGGAGCCGGTGCCCACGGTGGCGCCCTCGGGCAGTTCGGCCAGGAAGAGCCCGTCGCGGGCGCAGAGCGCGTCGCGCACGTCCGCGCGCTTCGGGGTGGCGGCGATGACCAGGCCCTCGGGCTGCGTGGTGGGCAGGTCCTTGAGCGAGTGCACCGCCAGGTCGCAGGTGCCGTCGTAGAGGGCCTGGCGCAGGGCAGCGGCGAACACGCCGGTGCCGCCGAGCTGGGACAGCGGACCGGTGGTCACGTCCCCCTCGGTCTTCACCAGCACGGTGTCGTAGGGGACCTGCGAGATCTCGTGCAGCTGCGCGGCGACGTGTCCGGTCTGCGTGGTGGCCAGTGCGGAGCCACGGGTGCCGATGGTGAAGCGTGAGGCGCTCATGGTGCCGGCACCCCGACCTCGGAGTCGACGGCGGCAATGGTGGGCTTGACGCTTCCGTCGCGCATCACCTTGGCGCAGCAGTTCGGGCGGCAGACATCGAACCACGGACCGAGCTCGGCGACCGAGTCGCGACCGGGCTTCAGCGCGTTTCCGTCGCTTCCTGCCAGGCGCTCGGAAACCAGGTCGACCATGCCGGAGACGAAGTCGGCGTGGGTCCCGGGGGTCGGGACGCGGTGGAAGGCCAGGCCGAGTTCCGCGCAGCTGTCCTTGGCCTCGGTGTCGAGGTCCCAGAGGACCTCCATGTGGTCCGAGACGAAGCCGATGGGCACCACCACGACCCCGGCGACGCCGGCGCCCTTGTATTCGGTGAGCGCGTCGTTGATGTCAGGTTCCAGCCACGGCACGTGCGGGGCGCCGGAGCGGGACTGGAAGACCAGGGAGTGCGACAGGCCCGCGGCCTCCGGCACCCCGGCGAGGATCGCCTTCGCGACGGCCAGGTGCTGGGCCGAGTACAGGTCGGTCTCCAGCTCCGCGACCAGGTCGCGCGGGCCGGCGGCCTGCGCGTCGGAGATCGGGATGGAGTGGGTGACGAAGACGATGCGGATTTCCCCGTCGGGGTTGCCGGCCTCGGCCAGCTGCGCCCGGACGTTGTCCAGCGAATCACGCAGCCCGCCCATGAACGGGTTCACGAACGCGGGGGTGTCGAAGTACTGGCGCACCTTGTCGACCTCGAGCTTGCCCTCCAGACCGGTCTCGCGCAGGGCGACGCCCAGGTCCTCGCGGTACTGGCGGCAGGAGGAGTAGCCGGAGTACGCGCTGGTGGAGAGCATCAGCACCGTGCGGTGCCCCTCCTTGTACATCTGCCCAACGGTTTCCGCGACGTAGGGCGCCCAGTTGCGGTTGCCCCAGTAGACCGGCACGTTGATGTCCCGGGCGGCAAGCTCGGCCTCGAGCGCCGCCCTCAGCGCGCGGTTCTGCGCGTTGATCGGGGACACGCCGCCGTTGGCCCGGTAGTGGGTGGCGACCTCCTCGAGGCGCTCGTCGGGGATGCCGCGGCCGCGGGTGACGTTGCGCAGGAACGGGATCACGTCGTCCTGCCCCTCGGGACCGCCGAAGGAGGCCAGCAGGATGGCGTCGTACGCCTTGGGGGCCATCACCCCGAATTCGTCGTACCCGGTGCGAGGATCGAAATCCTGGCTCATCGCAGGACCTCGGCGACCTCGGCGGTGGAGATCCGGCGGCCGGTGTAGAACGGGGTTTCCTCGCGCACGTGGTTGCGGGCCTCGGTGTAGCGCAGGTGGCGCATCATGTCGACGAGGTCGATCATGTCGGGGGCCTCGAGGCAGATCTGCCATTCGAAGTCGCTGAAGGAGAAGGCGGCGACGGTGTTGGCCAGCACGCCGGGGAACTCGCGGCCCAGGATGCCGTGGTCGCGCAGCATCTTGCCGCGCTCCTTGGGATCCAGCAGGTACCAGTCGGTGGAGCGCACGAACGGGTAGACGGTCATCCAGGTCTCCGGGGCCACGCCGCGGGCGAATGCAGGCGAGTGGTCCTTGGCGAACTCGGCCTCGCGGTGCACGCCCATGGTCGAGTAGACGATGGAGGTCTCGGCGAAGAGGAAGGAGCGGCGGATCTTGCGCACCGCTGCCTGCAGGCCCTCGGCCGTCGGGCCGTGCACCCAGGTCATCACGTCGGCATCCTCGCGCATCGCGGAGACGTCGTAGGTGCCGCGCAGGGTCACTCCCTCGGCGGCCAGCTCGGCGATGAGCGCGTCAAACGCCTCGACGCCCTCGGTGCGGTCGAGGTCGGAATCGCGCTTGAAGACGGTCCACAGGGTGAAGTACATGGTTGCGTCGGTGCCGGCTGCTTCACGGTCGCGGATGACGGGTGAGTTGGATTCCACTGCACTCATGGGGTTGGTTCTCCTGCTTTCTTGGCGGTGCTTCGCGTGGGTGAGCGAAGCGGTTCTCGTAAGTGAATTGAATCTCTGGTCCCCGCCCCGGCACCCGCATTCACGGACCCCGGGGCGGGATGGATCAGCTGGCGGTGATGCGCAGCCGTTTGCGGGTGTCGGCGATGACGGAGGCCAGGCCGGTGCCGGCCAGCCAGGCGCCGACCACGTCGAGGCCCGGGTGGGTGGAGGCGAGTTCGCGGATCTTTGCCACGCGCTTGGCATGCCCGGTGGTGGCGAAGGGCAGTGCGCCCGAATAGCGCACCACGTCGAAGCCCAAAACGTCCCCGGCGGTGATCTCGATCCCCAGCAGCACCGAGGCGTCCTTCAGCGCCGCATTGCGCAGCGAGGCGTCGTCGGCGTTGACCAGGGCCGAGGCCACGTCGTTGAGCCGGCCGTAGGACAGCCGCAGCACGTGGGAGCCGGGGCCCGACTCGTCTCCCAGCCAGTGCCACTTGGCGGTCGCGTGGGTCAGCGCCTTGGCCCCGACGTCATCGACGGTGGGGGCGACCAGCAGGCCGGTGCCGCGCGGGGCGTCATCGAGCTCGGGCTTGTCGATCACCAGGGTGACCAGGGCGATGCCGGCGCCCGGCGCCGGGCGGTGCTCGGCGAAGTCCGCGTCGATCCCGCACAGCAGGTCAACTGCGCTTTCGCCGCCGGTGGCAACCACCAGGCGGTCGGCAAGCAGTTCGCGCGGCTGCCCCGCCTCGGCGGCGGCATCGGCCTCCTTGGCAAGCCTGTCGTGGCGCTCGTGCCTGGATTCCCTCTCGTGCTTGGCGTCCTTGGCCACCGCGGCATCATCGGCGCGCGGGGCCAGCTCGATGCGGAAGCCGGTGCCCTCGGCGTTCGGTGCGATCGCCGCCACCTGGCTGTTGGCGTGCAAGTGGACGCCGGCGGCCTTGAGGTCCGCGAGCAGGGCGGCGACCAAGCGGTTCATGCCACCGGAGATCGACGCGACGGCCGATCCGGCCGGGGCCGCGTTCCGCATGGCGGCGACGGCGCGGGCCAGCGAGCCGTGCTTGAGCACCGAGGCGCGCAGCCCCGGCGCGATGGCGTCCACATCAAGGGTGTCGGGGTCGGCCGAATGCACGCCGGAGACCACCGGGGTGACGAGGTTTTCCAGCACCGCGGAGCCCATTCGGGAGCGGACCAGGGCTCCGAGGGACATTTCACCCTCGAGAATCTTCTTGGAGACCGGGGTGATCAGGTCCGCGGCGGCACGCAGGGCGCCCGTGCGTCCCACGGCGCGGCGGACCTCCTCGGCCCACGGGTCCCCGGGGATGCCCAGGATGCCGGTGGCAGGAAGCGGCTGGGCCACGTTTTCGCCCCCGCGCCGCAGGTACAGCCAGGCGCCGCCGGGTTCGGGCGTGACGATGTCATCGCCCAGGCCCAGTTCGCCCAGCAGGTCCGCGACGGCGGTGGAACGGGTGGCGAAGGATTCGGCGCCGGCATCCAGGGCCAGCCCTGCCACCTCATGGAGCCCCACGCAGCCGCCAAAGACCGGCCCGGCCTCGTGCACCTGGACGCGGTGCCCGCTGATGGCCAGTTCGCGGGCGGCCACGAGCCCGGAGATCCCGCCGCCGATGACCACGGCAATCGGTCCGGTCGGTGTGGCGGCCGGGGACGGCTGCGACGCCTCGGTGCCACGGGCCCGGTTTAACAGGCGCAGGGCGTGGGCGGCAGCGTTCGAGGCCACCTGGGTGTGCCTGGGCTTGGCGGCGGCAGGGGTCTTCTCGGTGGCAGGTGCCTCGGAGGTGGTCGGGGCCTTGTCCATGGCCGATCCCGCGTCGGCGGCGGGGATGCGGTCCTCGGAGCCGGCCTGGCCGCCGGAGATGCTCTGGTCAGGGGCGACTTCGTTGGCCGAGCCGCGGCGTGGCTGCTCTTCGACGTGTGGCACCATCAACTCTTTTCCGGGAAAACGAACGTGTTACTGGGAGTCCGGGGCACGATGCGCGTGGCGTCTGCGCGGGCAAATGCCCCGCGCACCGCACCCCGGCGGTACTGCTTGTGGTTCTAGCTTAACGCCCGGCCACGGGGATCGAGTGAATGAGCTCGACCACGCGGGTCAGGATTTCCGGGTTGGTTTCCGGCGGCACGCCGTGGCCGAGGTTCGCCACGTGCGAGAGCGCCGTGTCTCCGGCCGCCAGCACCTCGCGCACGTGCGCCTCGAGGACCTCCCACGGGGCGGTGAGCAATGCCGGGTCGATGTTGCCCTGCAGTGGGATGTTCCCGCCCAGGCGGCGATTGGCCTCATCCAGCGGCAGACGGTAGTCAACGCCCATGACGTCGACTCCCACATCGCGCATCGCTCCGAGCAGCTCGGAGGTTCCGGTGCCAAAGTGCACCAGCGGGACGCCGGTATCTCGGACATGATCCAACGCGCGGGCCGAGGCCGGAGCGACGAAGTTGGTGTAGTCACCCAGCGAGAGCGATCCGGCCCAGGAGTCAAAGAGCTGGCCGGCGGAGGCGCCGGCCTCGATCTGGGCGCGCAGGAACGCGCCGGAGGCATCCGCGGCCCAGTTGGCCAGTTCCTCCCAGGCCCCGGGCTGCGCGTGCATCATGGTGCGCGGTCCCATGTGGTCGCGGGAGGGACGTCCCTCCACCATGTAGGCGGCGACGGTGAACGGGGCGCCGGCGAAACCGATCAGCGGGGTGTTGCCCAGCTGCTCGACGGTCATCGCGACCGCCTCGCGGATCGGATCCAGTGCCGCGTCGTCCAGCTTTGGCAGCGCACGCACATCGGCCGCGGTGCGCACCGGGGTCCCCAGCACCGGGCCGACGCCCGGGACGATGTCCACGTCGATGCCCGCGAGCTTGAGCGGGATGACGATGTCGGAGAAGAAGATCCCGGCATCCACGTCGTGGCGGCGCACCGGCTGCAGCGTGATTTCCGAGGCCATCTCGGGGCGCAGACACGATTCGAGCATCTCGGTGCCCTCGCGCAGCTTGCGGTACTCGGGCAGCGAACGGCCGGCCTGGCGCATGAACCACACGGGTCTGCGGCTGGGCTTCTGGCCGCGGTAGGCGGAAATCAATGGGGAATTGGCGGTACGACCGTCCATCAGCGGGTGGTTCTGGCTCAACGTCATGGAATTGATTCTGCCAACATGTTGCGCCGAATCGTAATCCGCACGCCCCCAGCGAACACTCGGCACCGCTTGTAACTAACGAACTGGTCACAACTGATGCTCTACGGCACGTAGAAGGGCTATCATGGGAGGCACTGTGGTTTTACTATCTCTCGTTGCCTCCCATTCAGACATCGACCTCGAGACCGTGGCAAAGATCAGTGCCGACGCCTCCCAGGTCGCTTCCGTCGTGCTCGCTTCGGCCAGCCCGGTCGCCGGCGCCATCACCCTGGCCACCTGCAACCGCTACGAAATCTATTGCGAAGTCCCGCAATCAGAGGACGTCGTTGCCGCCCGGTCGGAGGTGATCGCCCAGATCGCCTCGAGCACCGGACTCAGCGAGGACACCATTTCCACCGCGCTGGTCTCCAAGACCGAGACCGAGGTCATCGAGCACCTCTTCTCCGTCGGCGCCGGGCTTGACTCCGCCGTCATCGGGGAACGTGAGATCGCCGGACAGGTGCGCCGCGCGCTCACCGAAGCGCAAGCCGCGGGAACCGCCACCGGATCGCTGGTCCGCCTCTTCCAGGCCGCCTCGCGCACCGCCAAGGACGTTGGCTCACGCACCTCGCTGGGATCGCGCGGCCTCTCCGTCGTGTCGGTCGCCCTGGAGTTGGCCACGGACCTGAGCCGCGACCCGGACTGGGCCACCAAGAACATCGTCATCTTCGGCACCGGGGCCTACGCCGGGGCCACCATGTCGCTGCTGCGCGAACGCGCGGCCCACCTCGTCTCGGTCTACTCCGCCTCCGGTCGCGCCGACGCCTTCGTCGCCACCCGCGGCGGCACCGCGCTTGACGAGACCACCCTCGAGTCCGCCCTCGAGCAGGCCGATGTCATCATCGGCTGTTCCGGCTCGGACTTCCGCCTGATGGCGGCCGACATCGAGGCCCTGGATCGCGCCTCCCGCCCGCTGGTGGCCATCGACCTGGCCCTGACCCACGACTTCGACCCTGAACTCGGGGCCCTGGACGGCGTGGAATTGATCAACCTGGAATCGGTGCGCATGGCGGCACCCGAGGAGCAGGCGCAGTCGCTGCGCCAGGCACGGAGCATTGTGCTCGATGCCGCCGAGGCCTTCGCCTCCGAACAGCGCGAGCGCGCCGCCGATGCCGCCATCGTGGCCCTGCGCAAGCACACCCAACGGGTGCTGGAGGCCGAGGTGGAGAAGGTCCGCGCGCAGCACGGCTGCACCGCCGCGGCCGAGGAAGTCGAATTCGCCATGCGCCGGATGATGCGCCAGCTGCTGCATGTGCCCACCGTCCGTGCCCGCGAACTTGCGGCCGCCGGACGCGCCGGGGAATACATCGACGCCCTGGAAACCCTCTACGGGCTCGAGGTCGAGCTGCCGAGCGCCCCGTCGGTGAAGAATGCTTCCCGCTGCCCGGTCACCGGAACGGCGTCGGAGGACTCCGCACTTGAGGCAGGGACCGCGTCGAGGCCTGCAGACCTGGAGCGCCAGGCCGTCTAGTTCCTGACCAATGGCGCGAAGGCGCCGAGGGCAAGCACACAGCTTTCCGGCGGCGCCTTTCTCGTGGCCCCGGATTTCCCGCGGCCCTCGGAACCGTCCAAGCCATGCGAACCGTCGGGAACCCTCCGCTGTCCGTCGGGCCTGGCCGCATCAATATGCCGGCAGCGTCGGATCCACGTCGCTGATCCAGTCCAGGATGCCGCCGGCCACGTGGCGCACCCGGGTGTAATCGTTGCGCAGCAGGTAGCGCATCACCTCGGAGGAGCGCCCGCCCGACTTGCAATGCAGGATCAGCTCCCGGTCCCGCGGCAATTCGACCTCGCCGGAGAGGATCGCCCCGCGCGAGGCCAGGATGGCCCCGGGGATCGAAACGATCTCGGCCTCCCCGCGCTCGCGCACGTCGATGAGCAGGAAGTCTTCCTTCCCTTCCTCGCGCTCCGCGAGCAGCTCGGCCAGTCGGGAGGCCGGGATGCTGTGCGCGGCCGTGAGCCGCAGCCCGTCCGCGTCCAGTATCGGCACCGAACAGAAGTCGTCGTAGCTGGGCAGCAGCGCGGTGATCGGTGCGACGTCGGGATCGGTGCGCAGCGAGACCTCGCGCCAGGTCATGTCCAGCGAGTCCAGGATCAGCAGGCGGCCCAGCAGCGTGCGCCCCACCCCGGTGATGAGCTTGATGGCCTCTGCCACCATGACGGAGCCGACCTGCGCGCAGAGCACCCCGAAGACCCCGCCCTCGGAGCAGGAGGGAACGGTGCCCGGAGGCGGCGGGGTCGGGTACAGGTCCCGGTAGTTCGGGCCGTAGGCGTCCCAGAAGACCGACACCTGCCCGTCGAAGCGCAGGATCGAGCCCCAGACGTACGGCTTTCCGGCGAGCGCAGCTGCATCGTTGACCAGGTAGCGGGTGGCGAAGTTGTCGGTGCCGTCCAGGATCAGGTCGTAGTCCCCGAAGAGCCCAACGGCGTTGGAGACCTCCAGCCGGTCGTTGTGCACCTTGACGTCGATGAGCGGGTTCAGCTCGCGGATGCGCCTGGCCGCCGATTCGGTCTTCATCTCCCCCACGGTGGCGGTGGAGTGGATGACCTGGCGCTGCAGGTTGCTCAGGTCCACCACGTCGTCGTCGATGATGCCCAGGGTCCCCACCCCTGCCGCGGCCAGGTAGAGCAGTGCCGGGGAGCCCAGTCCCCCGGCGCCGATGACCAGGACCCGGGCGTTCTTCAGCCGGCGCTGCCCGGTCATCCCGATCTCCGGGATGATGACCTGGCGCGAGTAGCGCAGCAGTTCCTCGGGCAGCAGCGTCTCCCCGGGCTGCACGAGGGCCGGTGGCCGGCCCGGGGCGTCGTTCCGGTTCTGGGTGGTGGGCGCGGTGCTGGGATCCATGTATTCACCATAGTGCTTGCGCGGCACGATGCGTCAGGTCCGGGATCCGTCGTTACCCAAGAGTAGACTTGTGCGAAATGTCGCCCGTTTTCTCCGGGCGGCCAGCTTTCGCGAAAGGGCCGACGTGACCATACCCCCAAGCCTCGGCGGCCGGACCCAAAGGACCGCGCGGATGCCGCGCGAGGCCCGCCGTCGCCAGCTGCTCCAGGCGGCCCACCAGGTCTTTGTCGCCCATGGCTTCCACGGGGCGTCGATGGACGAGATCGCCGAGGTCGCGGAGGTGTCCAAGCCGGTGCTCTACCAGCACTTCCCTGGCAAGCGGGAGCTTTATGTGGCGTTGCTGGATACGCACATGGACGAGTTCAGCGAGCTTTTGCAGGAGGCGATCAATTCCACGTCCGACAACAAGTTGCGCGTGACGGCCACGATTCGCGCCTACTACGAATACATCGCCCGGGATTCCCAGGCCTTTCGGCTCATCTTCGAATCCGACCTGCTCAACGACGACGAGATCGGCGGGCGCATCGAGGCGTTCAACGCGAAATTCGCCGGGCGGATCGCCGCAGTCGTTGCCGAGGACACGAAACTTTCCCCGGCCCAGGCCCTTCTCATGGGCCGGGCCATGGCCGGGATGGCCCAGGTCTCGGCCCGCTACTGGGTTGATATGGCCGACGAGGTGTCCATGGAAGAGGCCAGCGATTTGGTGTCGCGTTTAGCTTGGCGCGGAATCGGTCGATTCCCCAAGGAATCCTGACGTAAATTCGAGACTAGATGTTGGTCGGCGCCACCGGGCTCCGGCACATGCAACAAACCAGGAAGGCCGACATGGACGTTCGCATTGGAATTCAGAATGTTGCCCGCGAGATCGTAATCGAATCCGACGAAAACGCCGAGGAGTTGGCCAAGCGCGTCTCGGACGCCTTGGCAGCGGGCGGGGAACTTCGCCTCACCGACTCCAAGGGCCGCCTCATGCTCGTGCCCGTTGCGGGCATCGCGTATGTCGAGATCGGTGTCGAGGAAGCACGCCGCGTGGGATTCGCCCACTAGGCGTACTTCGTGAGGCAGCCGAGGGGGGACGGGCAACCGTCCCCCCTCGGGCGTTTAAGCCCCTCGGTGCCCCGGGCGCCGGTGTCCCTAGTCGAGGGCGGGCGGGTCCTGCCGTTGCTCGGTGCACAGGCAGACCCGGTTGCCGTCGGCGTCCGAGTAGATGGTCCAGCTCGGTTCGTGCGTTCTGTCCCCCGGGCCGGCCTTCGGCATCAGCGCAGCCTGGGCGTGCTCGAGCCCGGAGTGGGAAATGTACTTGTCGATGTGGATGCGGTTGGGGTTCGGCGTCGCCGTTTCCTGGAACCAGATCCGCGGGTTGCGTCCCTCGGGGTCGACCAGGTCCCCGTCGCGGCCCTTGCGGTAGCCCATGGCATCGATCCAGAAGTCCTCCAGCCGGGCTGGGTCCTGCGTGTCGATGCCCAGGGACACGGACTGGTGGCGCTGCGGCACGGCGACGGCGGCGGAGTCGGCTGCCGCGAATTCCAGCAACGTGGCCAGGGCGAGGTCGCGCAGGGTGATTTCACCGCCCACGTCGTGGGAGGTGATGCTCAGGAAGATGGTGTTCCAGCGCCAGTCGACGTCCGGGTGGTGCCCCTGGTGTTCCGCGGCCTCCGCCACGATGGCCAGGAAGTCAATGGCCTCCCGCGAGTCGGGGAACGCCCAGGCGCAGACCAGCGCACCCTGGCGTTCGCGCCACGACGGCAGTTCCTTCAGCGCCCTGGCGATCTCGTATTCCGTCAGGACGCGGACGGGTGAGTCCTTCTCAAGGGCCATGGTTCTTCTCGTTTCTCTTGGTTCGTCGATGCCGTGCGTCGGGGCGGGTCTCAGGCTGTCATGCCCAGCTGGCGCATGCGCCGCGAATGGTTCTCCACCAGCCGGGCAAAGAGCGCCGTCATTTCCTGTCCGCGGTCGTTGCGGCCCTCGGCCTGCAACGCACCCCAGAAGTTGTACGTCTCGCCGATCTCCCGTGCCTGGGTCAGCGCCTCCCCCAGCAACCTGCGGCCCCACAGGGCCAGGCGCGAGGCGCGCTCGGGATGGTCGGCGATGGCGAGCTGCAGCCGCTCGCGCAGCCACTCGGTGTTCGTTTGGGACGTCTTGACCTCCTCGACCAGTGCGCGGGCCTCCGGCTCCAGTCCGGAAGCAATCAGCGCATAGAAGTCGGCGGCGACCCCGTCGATCACATAGGCCTTGGTCAGCGACTCGTACCAGTCCCCCGGCTTGGTCCGCCGGTGCATCTCATCGAGCGATGCCATGAACGGCTCGATGACCTCCTGCGGGTCCAGGCCGCGGGCGGCAATGAGTTCGCGGACCAATTCGAAATGCGCGAACTCGGTCACGGCGAAGCGGCCCAGGGTTTCGCGGTCGACCAGGGTCGGCGACAGTCGCGCATCGGAGGACAGGTGTTCGAAGGCCGTGAGTTCCTGGTAGGCGATCAGCCCGAGCAGGGCCAGTTCCGCATCCTCTGCGGCGGCCGCCGAACCAAAGGTCAAAGGTGATTTGGTCATGGCTTCAGCGTACTCGGGGCCCAACACACGCGACACAACGACGTCCCGGCACGGGCGTGGTGGTTATGCTGGCGATGTGATTCACCAAAATATCGCCTTGACGACCGAGGCCCGAAGCACCGCACTGGCACAGGCCCTCGAGGCCCTGGAAACGGAGTTCGCCCTGCGCAGCGAATTCCCTCCGGAGGTGCTCTCCGAGGCCCAGCGAGCCATCGCCGACTTCGAGCGCCCGGCCATCGACCGGCGCGAGATCGAACTGGTCACCATTGACCCGGCCACTTCCACCGACCTGGACCAGGCGGTGCATCTGGCCCGCAGCGGGGACGGCTACGTGGTGCACTATGCGATCGCCGATGTGCCGGGATTTGTCGCCCTGGGCGGCAGCCTCGATGCCGAGACCAGGCTGCGCGGCCAAACCGTCTACCTGCCGCACCGGCGGATCTCGCTGCACCCCGAGTCCATCAGCGAGGATGCAGGTTCCCTGCTGCCGAACCAGGACCGCAGCGCCTACCTCTGGGCCTTCACGCTCGATGGCTCCGGCGCCGTCACGCACACCGCCCTGGAGCGGGCCATCGTCCGCAGCCGGGAAAAGCTCAACTATGTCGGCGTCCAGGAATCCCTTGATGCGGGAACCGCCGGCCCGATGCTGCAGCTGCTGCGCGAAATCGGGCTCAAGCGCATCGAGCTGGAACGGGCACGCGGCGGCGCGTCCCTGCGCATCCCTTCCCAGGAAGTCGAGTGCATCGAGGGCACCTACAGGATCGTGGCCGAGGCCCCGCTGCCGGTGGAGGACTGGAACGCCCAGATCTCCCTGATGACCGGGATAGAGGCCGCCCGCATCATGCTTCAGGCGAAGGTGGGGCTCTTGCGCACCATGCCGGCACCGGCCGAAAAGGACATCAGGATCTTCCGGCTCCAGGCCAAGGCGCTGGGAACCGTTTGGGAGCAGAACCAGCCCTACGGCGAGTTCCTGCGCTCCCTGGATCTGGCCGACACCCGCCAACTGGCCCTCATGCACCAGGCCACGAGCCTGTTTCGCGGTGCCACCTACACCGCGCTCGACGGCGAGGTTCCCGACGAGACCGTCCAGGCCGCCATCGCCGCGCCCTATGCCCACACCACCGCCCCGCTGCGGAGGCTCGTGGACCGCTTCGCGCTGCTCGTCTGCTCCTATGCGGTCCATGGCCAGGAGGTCCCCGCGGGCGTGCGCGAGGTGCTGCCCCAGCTGCCGGATTTGATGAACGACTCGAACCGCATCGTGAACAAGGTCGAACGCGCCGCCATCGACACCGTGGAGGCCGCCTCGCTGGCCCATCGCGTGGGCGAACGATTCTCCGCGGTGACGCTCACCGGCTCCGAGGACTCCGGGAACGGCAACCACCGCTCCGGGGGCACCCTGCAGGTGAAGGACCCGGCGGTCATGGCGCCCTTCGAGGGCACCGCGCAGGCGGGCATGCAGGTCGAAGTCGAGCTGGTCCACGCGGACATGGCCAGCCGCAAGGTGCTCTTCCGGGTCGTCGGTCCCTAGGTCCGTCCGCCGGGGACAGGGCTGTGCGCCAGTCCCCGGCCGGCGGCGCCCCGGCGGCCCGGCACCCCGGTCCGACGGGGGCAATACCCCGAATTGCCCGGGCGCACGATATGCTTGAAGGGTATACAAGGATGCCCGGTCGCGTACCTTGAAAAGAATTCATGCGGGATTACCCAGCGACTTCCGCGCCCCACGTGGTCAGATCCACTTGACCGCTAGCTAAGCCTGCGATCGGCTCCGCTGGAAGCACCCCGATTGTGGTGGACCTCCGACCTTATTTCCCCGGCACTGACGGGGACGGTCGTCGAGCACCCCGGTCCCAAGTGCCTAAAAGAATGAGACCCCCTGTGTTGAATGCAGAACACCAGCTCACCGCCGATTCGGCGTCTGAAGCAGTGGACATCGAAGAATCCCTGTCCACCGATGAAACCCCGCACGAAATCCCGCAGCTGACCTTCGCAGATTTCGGCGTGCGCGCCGACATCGTCGAGTCCCTGACGGACGCCGGGATTCTCCACCCCTTCCCCATCCAGTCCATGACCCTCCCGGTCGCACTGGGCGGGCACGACATCATTGGCCAGGCCAAGACCGGCACCGGCAAGACCTTCGGCTTCGGCATCCCCGCGCTGCAGCGCGTGATCGGCCCGGACGACGAGGGCTATGACAAGCTCCCGCAGCCCGGCGCCCCGCAGGCACTGATCGTCGCCCCGACCCGCGAGCTTGCTGTGCAGGTCGCCACGGACATCGCCAAGGCCTCGACCAAGCGCAACGCCCGCATCGCCACGATCTACGGCGGCCGTGCCTACGAGCCGCAGATCGAACAGCTGAACAACGGCGTCGAGATCGTCGTCGGCACCCCCGGGCGCCTGATCGACCTGCACCGCCAGCGCCACCTGAACCTGAAGAACGTGCGCATCGTGATCCTCGACGAGGCCGACGAGATGCTTGACCTCGGCTTCCTGCCCGACGTCGAGACGCTGCTGGCCGCCACCCCGGCGACCCGCCAGACCATGCTCTTCTCGGCCACCATGCCCGGCCCTGTCATCTCCATGGCGCGACGCTACATGACCAAGCCGACGCACATCCGCGCCGCTGACCCGGACGATGACTCGATCACCAAGAAGGACATCCGCCAGGTCGTCTACCGCGCCCACCAGCTGGACAAGGACGAGGTCGTCGCCCGCATCCTGCAGGCCGAGGGCCGCGGCCGGACCATCATCTTCACCAAGACCAAGCGCTCGGCGGCCAAGCTGACCGACGAGCTGATCGATCGCGGATTCGCCGCCGGCGCCATGCACGGCGACCTGGGCCAGGGCGCCCGCGAGCAGGCGCTGCGCGCCTTCCGCAACAACAAGGTCGACGTGCTGGTCGCCACCGACGTTGCCGCCCGCGGCATCGACGTGGACGACGTCACCCACGTGATCAACCTGCAGTGCCCGGAGGACGAGAAGACCTACTTGCACCGCGTGGGCCGCACCGGCCGTGCCGGCAACAAGGGCACCGCCGTGACCTTCGTGGACTGGGAAGACGTCCCGCGTTGGGGCTTGATCAACAAGGCCCTGGGCCTGAACGTCACCGACCCGGTGGAAACCTACTCCTCCTCGGCTCACCTCTTCGCCGACCTGAACATCCCGGCAGGGACCAAGGGCCGGTTGCCGCGCCACGCGCGCAAGCTTGAGGGGCTGGCAGGGGAAACGCTGGAGGACCTGGGCGAGACCGGCAAGAAGAACGCCCCGCGCTCCTCCGACGGCGGACGTCGTGGAGAACGCGGCGGCGAGCGCGGTGGCACCAGCGGTGAGCGCGGCGGACGCCACGGCCATTCCCGCGGCCGCTCCGACCGTCCGGCACGCGAAGGCGAACGCCACCGCGAGACCGCCGCTGCCTCCGAGCACGCCGTTGCTTCCGAGTCCCCGGACCAGGGCGCCCCGGCGGCCGAGCGTCCGGCACGCACCCGCCCCAATCGCAGCCGCACCCGCCGCCGCGACGGCGAAGTCGTGAACCGCACCGACGCCGAGTAGATTGACGCCAAGCAACTAGATGACGTTGACCAGCATTCCCGACGGGCCCATCGCCGATCCCTCACCGGACGCCGATGGGCCCGCCGCGGCCTCCCCCGCCCCCATCTGGGATCCGGCGGGACCCAACCTGATCGTCCATGCCGAAAACGCGGCGTTCCTGCCCACGTTGCCCGACGAATCCTTCACCCTGATCTATGTCGATCCACCGTTCAACACCGGGCGGACGCAAAAGCGCCAGGTCATGACGTCTGTCCGCGCTGCTGAAGGCGAGGGCGACCGGGTCGGTTTCCAGGGCCGGAGCTACTCCACCCTGCGCGGGGACCTGCACAGCTACGACGACGCGTTCGACGACTACTGGTCGTTCCTCGAGCCACGCCTGCGCGAGGCCTGGCGGCTGCTGGCCGACGACGGGACGTTGTATGTACACCTTGACTACCGCGAGGTGCACTACGCCAAGGTCATGCTCGATGCGATCTTCGGGCGCGAGTCGTTCCTGAACGAGATCATCTGGGCCTATGACTACGGCGCTCGGGCCAAGTCCCGCTGGCCGGCCAAGCACGACAACATCCTGGTGTACGTCAAGAACCCCAAGACGTACCACTTCGACAATGCCGAGGTCGACCGCGAGCCCTATATGGCCCCCGGTCTGGTCACAGCCGAAAAGCGCGAACGCGGCAAGCTGCCCACCGATGTCTGGTGGCACACGATTGTCTCGCCTACCGGCAAGGAAAAGACCGGGTACCCCACGCAGAAGCCCGAGGGCATCTTGCGCCGGATCATCAATGCGAGTTCGCGCGAGGGCGACTGGGTCCTGGACTTCTTCGCTGGCTCCGGCACCACCGGTTCCGTCGCCCAGGCCTTGGGCCGCCGCTTTGTCTGCGTGGACGAAAATCCCCAGTCGATTTCCGTGATGACCAAACGCATCCCGAAGGCAACCCTGCTTCAGGCACTGGAAGACTAATCTCTCCACGGCGTGGCACAGCACGGTTCACGGTGCCGCGCATCGGCCATGATCTGAATGCAGTAAGCCCCATGCCGCCTCACAGAGGCAGCATGGGGCTTACTGCATTCCGGGAGTCATGACTCTGACCCAGTCGGATTCCCGTGTCCAGGTAGACGCGATGATTGCCAACCAGGTGCTCCAGTTCGCTTCGAACTTCCGGACAGGGACGTGTGAGACGGTCCGGACTCTGCACACGCTGTCCATCGCCCTGAGCCAGTGGACGCTGAACCAATTGCGATACGAACCAGGATGTATCCGGCTAAGCCCTGTGGAAAACGCTCCCAAAGACTTGGGATCGGGGCTAGGATGTCTGCTAATTGACTCCGACCGAATCGTAGGCCCCTGGCATGTTTACGAAAATCAAGAAAATCATTGTCGTTTTCTGCTCGGGTGCACTTTTACTCACAGCGGCAGGATGTAGCGGAAACGCCGACCCCGCCGAACCCACCAGTTCGTCTTCCGCTTCCACAGCTGCGGCATCCAGCTCGTCTCCTGCACCGTCGCTGAGTCCCACCGCGAAGACAGCACCCACACCAGTACCTGCCAGTTCCAAGGGACCGGCGAGGAACTGGCCAGTGCCCAAAATGCCCGCGGCGGCGAAAAAGAACTCAAAAGACGGAATCGTTGCCTTTACCAAGCACTATTTCGCGCTGGTCGATTATTCAGTTCTGACCTATGAAACGAAACCGCTCAAAGCAGTCACCGAACGCACATGCTACTTGTGCGCGAAACAGATTATTGATCCAGCAGATGGAAACCGGGGGCATGGCGGTTGGCACGTTGGCGGAAAAACGGATGTAACTGTAACTTTTGCCAGGAACACCAAGGGAAGCTCAATATCCGGGTTCACGTTTCTTCGTGAGAAGACCTGGGTCTACCTTGCCAATGGAAAGCTACAAAGTACAATTCCAGCGATAACTGCGCCAAGGGCCGGAACCTTCAATTTGATTTTCGATAATGGATGGTCCGTGGTCGACGTCGAATTCGTCGACCCAGAAGGAAAGTAGCAATGATGCTGCGACTGGTCTCAGTGATACGGAGCATTTCAGCGTCCGCTCTAGTCCTGATCTGCCTACAGACGCCTGACGTGATGGCCACGGCACTCGGACCAGGCATCGTGGCAAAGCCGGCGTGTGAATCTGAAATGTCATTTGGCGGAGACAGCGGGCATACGCACGAGGACAAATGCGCGGACGGGGGCGAGGTGAATAAGCCACCAGGGTCCTTTTTCCAAGACAAATCAAGATCCAAACAGGTTGGCTACGGCCCCAAGTTAAAATATCGCGTTGAGTACTTCCGCCAATGCGAGCCTGCCTTGATGCAAGCTCTGGGATGCGACGCGAACCCCGATCCGCCATGCGCAGATGGCAGTTACCCCTTGCTGCGACTCATCTACGCCATCAATGGCCCGCGCAAGGGACAGCAAGTGGGGACCGATTCCTACTGCAGCCGCGAGCCCAGCGTGGAGATCCCTGGTGCCGAGTTAGACGTCGCACAAGTGACACCGGAACGGTTTCGAGAGCTACCAATACTTGCTTCGACAATCATCAGCCAGCCAAAGAGCTTCTCGCTACGGAACGGGCACGCCCACATGTATGCGGAGTCAAAAACGCAGAACTTCAACGTGACGATTTTCGACCAAAACGTACGAATCAGAGCGCTTCCGATTTCATACGGATGGGCCTACGGAGATGGGACATCGCAACGGTTAGGCTTCCCTGGCGAGCCGGCGACCGCGCACGGCTTCGACAAGCCGACAAGCACGAGCCACGTCTACAAGGAAACTGGTGATTTCGGGGTCGGGCTCAGCACCAGGTTCCGCGGAGAATACTCGACCGAAGGCGGTCCGTGGACTCCGATCCCCGGCGTCGCAAATGTTCCCAGTGAACAAATCACCATGAGCGTGTGGCGGACCAAGAAGATCCTCGTGGCGGAGAGCTGCAACCGGGGATCCGGCGCTCCCGGCTGCGCTTCCCTATTCCACGAATAGCACCCCGCCCGGACCCGTAGCAATCTCACGCCGGCGATGTCGGCATGGGTACCGCGCGGGACCGTGCTGGTCGGTGCAGTGCTCGATCTCGCTTTCCTAGATCCGCGCGCAGGTACCGTCGAAAAGCCCGTCATCGATCAGAAATGCGAATGCTGCGACGGGAATTCCGTCGTCAGCTCGGCGAATAGCAGCACCCCGTCGACAAGCTGGATGTTGGTGATCGGGCCCCGATTCACTCAGGAGTGGGCTGGCCGGAAGTATTCCCGTGGTACAAAAAGCGCGGGGGGGGGGGGGGGGTGGGGGGGGGGGGGGCCCCCCC
>NZ_JBKKAP010000160.1:0-7405 GCF_046714615.1 Paeniglutamicibacter sp. | reverse complement strand
AAAAAATAATTACAAAAAACACCCCCCCGGGCGCGCCCCCCCCTGGGGGGCCGCGCCCGCTTCGGCATGCACAGACGGCACGACGTGGGTCAAGGGCCGGGACGGCCCCGGACTAGGCCTCCTTGATGGCTGAGATCTCGAACTCGAGCAGCACCCGTTCGGACACCAGAACGCCCCCGGAATCGAGCGCCTTGTTCCAGCTGACTCCGTACTCGCGGCGGTCGATGCGGCGACTGCCCTCGAAGCCCGCGCGCAGGTTGCCGAACGGATCGGTCTCGACGCCGGTGAATTCCATGGGGACAGCAATCTCGCGGGTGGTGTCCTTGATGGTCAGTTCGCCGTTGACGATGAAGCTGTTCTCGTCCACCTGGTCGATCCGCGTCGAGCGGAAGACAATGGTGGGGTATTTCGGGGCATCGAAGAAGTCGTTGGTCCGCAGGTGCTCGTCGCGGTCGGCATTTCGCGTGTCGACGCTGGCGACCTTGACGGACATCTCGATGCTGCTCTTGCCGACATCCTCCACATCGACGTGGATGGTCCCCTCCACCTCGTTGAAGGCGCCCCGCACCTTCGTCACCATTGCGTGGCGGGCGTTGAAGCCGATGCGAGTGTGCCCTGGATCGAATCGCCACGTCCCCGCGTAGGCTGGATCGAGCTGGGTCATTATTCCCCCTTTTGGTTGCGGTGCAGGTGGATTAGTCCCCCCCGACTGGTGCTTACACTACCAACGTAACGGCCACCCGTCTCCAGTTCCCCACCACTTTTTGTCAAGGTCCGAGTTGATCCCCGGAAGGCCGCGCCCGGCTCGGCACGCTCGCCACAAAAGCGGCAGCAACGAACCCCCGGGGTCGGCCGGATGGGCGACGCCTAGGGGAGTTCCGAAGATGCCGTCGGGCATCGGGATGGCCGTCGGCACGCGTTAGGCAACTGCGCCTCCGCTATGGCCGGACGCCGACAATGTCACGGGAGAAGGGCAACAACGCCCACGACCAAAGCCACGCATCCCTGCGCAATTGGGTTGACACCCCACGGCCGTGCACGCCACTTGCACGATGCCCAGGCAGCTATCCCCGGGCCGCTGCCTCAAGGACTGCGATATCCAGTTTCCTCATGGGCATGAATGCCTCGGTCACCCGGCGCGCGACCTCCGGGTCCGGATCGCTGAGCAGCTCAACCATGCGAACCGGGACAACCTGCCAGGACACCCCGAAGCGATCCTTGAGCCAACCGCATTGGCTTTCCTCGCCGCCGGCGGTCAGCTTGTCCCAGTAGTGGTCGACCTCGGCCTGGTCATCGCACATGATCTGGAAGGAAATGGCCTCGTTGAATTTGAAGAGCGGTCCGCCGTTCAGGGCAACGAAGGGGCGTCCATTGAGATGGAACTCCACAGTCATTGGCTCGCTCGCCGGATTCCCGTGCGTGTCCAGGTCGAGGTGCGAGACGATCCGGGAATTCGGAAAGATCTCGGTGTAGTACCGGGCAGCTTCCAGCCCCTGTCCGTCAAACCACAGGCAGTTGATCAGGTCTTTCATGAGTTGGACTCGTCCCCTCGGTGCTTGGCACTGCTTCCGACACCCAAGACTAGAAATCGCCCGGCCAAGATACAAGGGGCAACAGCGAAATCAGTGGCGAAAGTTCGTCGGCCTGCGCTCGGGGTCGCCCCCCTAGCCGGCCGCACCAAGGCCGTGGACCTCGGAACGGCCGGCCGCGTAGGTGTGCGATCAGGGCGGCGGAAGGCCTACCGGGACATCGGGATGTAGTGGGTGCTCGGAACGATTTCCTTGCCCAGCGGCATAAGGGATATCGGGATCATTTTCAGGTTCGCGATGCCCAGCGGAATGCCGACGATGCTCACGAACATCGGGATCGCGGTCAGGACATGGCCAATGGCGATCCAGATGCCGGCCACCAGGACCCAGATGACATTTCCAATGGTTGAAAAAGCACCTACTCGACCGCGGTCCACCACGGTGCGGCCGAAGGGCCACAGCGCGTAGAGGGCGATGCGGAAGGAAGCAATGCCAAAGGGGATCGTGACAATGAGCAGGCAGCAAATGATGCCGGCCAAGACGTAACCTGCAGCCAGCCAGATCCCGCCGAATACTAGCCAGATGACGTTCAGGACCACGGAGAGAGTGTTTCGCATGACTCAAGTTTCTCCTACGAACCAATACCGCGCCATGGGGTATCACCCTGAATGATCCCCCAGATACTTGGTAACGCTTTCTAACGATTCGGCCAGAAGTCCCCGAGGATTCGATTGGCGCGCCCCAAACGGGCAAGATTGTTGGATGCCGTCTGCGTTTGGTCGAAAATCTTCACTGCTCATCTCCGGAATCCTCTGCACCGTTTTCCTGACAGGTTGCGCACCGACACCCGGATCGCCCAAGTCCCCATTGGCCTTCTCCCACGACACCGACGCTGTTCCCTCCGCCACGGACCGCCAGAACACCGACTCGTTGCCGCTGCTGCTTGTTCCGGATGTGGAGGCCGTGGCCCAATCCGACGAACACCGACGCATCTTCACCAGGCATTTCGAGGTCCCCTCCGTCCCGGAGGCAACCCGGGCACAGCGAGAGCTGGTGAAGGAAGTAGTCGATGCGTTCAAGGCCACGAACGTGCCTGACGTATCCACGGGAACCTTCCCCGCGGCGGAACTGAATGTGCGCAGCGATCTCACCGCTGTTTCCACCCAGGTGTTGGGCATCAGGGTGAACACCTACGAGTCTTCCGGCGCCGGCGGCGCGACAAGATACCTGACCCAGTGGTCTGAACAAGGCAGTCCGCGGGCCATGGGAACCAGGGATTTGTTTGGCAGCGACGACGACTGGGCGGACTTCAAGGAGTTCGTCGTCCAGGCCGCAACCATCGACCCGAGGGTCTTCAACGGAAGCCTCATGGACTTGGAAGACTCATGGCTGGATTCGGTGAACTTTGACCGGCTCGGCAATGCGTTGGTTGAATTCGATGACAACAGCCTTGGCACAGGATCCGTCGGGCCCCTCATCGTGACGGTTTCGGCCGAACAGGTCTCCGCGCTGCTCTCGGACTTCGGTACATTGGCCCGCACCGCATCGACGTCCCCAAGTCCGCGGATCCAACTGGGCCTCTTGCAGGACTCCCTCGCCCCGGGCACGGGCCTGCCCCTGGCCCAAGAGCCGGGCAATCCGCCTTCACCGCGCAGCATCGACTGCAAGACGGAAAAATGTGTTGCCCTGACCTTTGACGACGGACCGGGCCCCAAGACCGGGAAACTACTTGACTCCCTGCGGGACGGGAAAGCGCCCTCCACGTTCTTTGTCACCGGCCCAAACGCCAAGCTCCGCCCGGAAATACTGCAGCGCATGGTCTCCGAGGGGCACGAGATCGGGAACCACACCTGGAACCACCGCTCGTTTACGTCGTTGTCCTCGGCCGAAATCAGAAGTGAGATTGACCGCACCAATGACGTGATCTCCCAGGCTGTCAACCAACCGGCGGGATTGTTGCGTCCTCCCTTTGGTGCGCACAATTCCATCAGCGACAGGCTCTCAAGCACCCCGGTCATCCTGTGGGACGTCGACACCTTGGACTGGAAGCACCGCAACGCCGAGAAGGTGGTTGACTCCGCGATTAAACAGACCAGACCGGGGTCGATCGTCCTGTTGCACGACATCCACTCGAGCACCGTCGCCGCCGTCCCGAGGATTCTCTCCGGCCTGCAGGCCAAGGGCTACACCTTTGTCACCGTCACCGAACTCATGGGTTCCGCGGGGCTCGAGGCAGGGGAATCCTATGCCCGCGGGCCGCAGCCGGCGAAGCCGGACAACAGGAAGACCGGGAAAGCAGGACGCTGAAGTTCGCTAACCTTAACTCCATGAGCCTTCCCCCAGAGCGCAAGATGCCGATCAGCGGCCGCGCCGTCGACGACCTCAGCTTTTACCAATCCGAACCCGTGTCGTTTGTCCGCCGCGGCAGCCGCTTGCACGGTCGTCGCGCCGATGCCTGGGAACGCACGGCCAGCAAGTACATCATCGATCCTCCGCGGGACCGTACCGACACCTCGGTGGGTGAAGGCTACGACTTCGACCCTGAGGCGCTCTACGGCCGCAAGGCACCACTGATTGTTGAGATCGGATCGGGGCTGGGCGAGGCCATGGCCTTTGCCGCAAGCCAGAACCGCGAGACGGATTTCCTCGCGGTGGAGGTCTACCGACCGGGGCTGGCAGCCCTGATGGTGCGCGTGGAAAACAACGAACTGACGAACGTGCGGGCGGTACAGGCCAATGCCCCCGAAGCCCTCGACTCCATGCTCCCGGCAGGCTCCGCCTCCGAGATCTGGATCTTTTTCTCCGACCCGTGGCACAAGATCCGCCACCACAAGCGCCGGCTCATCAAGGACACCTTCCTGCCCAAGCTTGAACGCGTTCTGGAGCCCGGTGGAACCATCCGGCTGGCCACCGACTGGTCCAACTACGCCGAGCAAATGCGCGAGGTCTTCGACGCGGCACCGGCATTCACCAACCTGCACCCGGGCGAGCTGTCCGGCGAGAACAGCAACCTCACCAAGGTCCGCCGCCTTGGCCTGGAAAACGAGGACAAGGACCCGGACTTCATCGACGAACGTGGCGGCTGGGCCCCGCGCTTCGAGGGCCGCACCCTGACCAGCTTCGAGGGCAAGGCGCTGAAGGCAGGTCGCCTGATCTTTGACTTGGCCTACCGCAAGGCCCAGTAGAAGAGTCAACGGCTGGCGGGGCGGTTTCGGGCTTGGGCCCGGCGCCGCCCTCCGTGCTTAAGGCAGGGGCAGTTGTCCGGTGGTGATCAGCGCAAGGTTGCGCAGCGAAAGCGTCCCGGGGTCTCGATAGCCCCTCGCCGAGGACGGATTGTCGTCCCGGAATTGGGAGGTGTTGTGGCCCGTGGCCGCATGCAGTCCCAGCTCCGGCTTTGCGCCGACATTGAAATCGTGGCCGGAGAGCAGTTTGCGGCCCGAGAGCGTTCGTCCGAGCCACGCCAGGCAATCCCCCTCGGCGATGGCCTCGTAGATGTTCTGCGGTGGCACGTTGAGCCTGCCCGGCTCCCGGGAGAAGTGCCGCGGAATCCCGGCCGAACCGATCATGGCCAGCGCCTGCGCCCGCAGCCGAAACCCTGATTCAGCGTCAAGCACCTGTGCTGCAAGGCTCGCCGCATAGGAGTGTGCCTCCACGGCCAGGTGCGGTTTGTCCGGCCGCAGGCGGGCGAACGTTGCCAAGTCGTCCTCCAACCGGTGCATGCCGCGCCGCGCGGCACTGTTGAGCAGGGCGCCGGCAAGGTTCGGGGTTCGATACCCCAGCCAAGCCACCACCGCAGGCGCGGACACGCCGACCCTTTGTTGTTCCAGGTACAGCTGCCCGGCCTCACGCACGCTGCCCCACAAGGCGTTGCGGGCCCGGATCCCGGTCCCCGAGAGCTGGAAGGTGACGTGGGTGGCGGTGTCCAGGTCGCCGACTGCGACGGCCGCCAGCGGTTCCCGGACGGAAAGGTCAAGGTACAGCAAATGGCGGGCGGGAATGGCAGGATCCATGGAGCCGGGGCGCAGCGCATGCGCGGTGCCGTCCAGGCCCTGGCGATGGGCCTTGCCCAGCCTGCCGCGAATCGCGCACAGGGCCTCGAACCTGTCGTATGCCTCGGCGGAGAGCCGGGCATAGCCCTCACCGACGGTCATGGACGCATCCTTGCGGCCCGTTCACGGCGGCTACTTGCCCCGCGGCTTCCACACCACCATGGCCTGGCTGCGGCCGCGTGGTCGTTGGCCCCGGGCCAGCGACACCACGTCGCCGGTGCTGCCGGCGGCAAAGACCCGTCCGAGTCCGGCGGCCTGATGGGCGCTGCGCAGGGCGAAGACCTCGTTGCTCAGTTCGCCGACCCGGAAACGCAGTGCGGCGACCTGGTTCTCCAGTGCCATGATGCGCTTGATGCCCTCCAGGGACACCCCGTCCTTGGAAAGCCGCTGGATTTCCCGCAGCAATTCCACATCGTGTTCGGAGTACCTGCGTTGCTTTCCGCCTTGGCGCGAAGGCGAAACCAGTCCCAGGCGGTCGTATTGGCGCAGCGTCTGGGGGTGCATGTCGGCCAGATCGGCTGCCACTGAAATGACGAAGATCGGCCTTAGCCGGTCGCTGCCCATGATCCCTGCCTTTCAATCCTTTTCATCCACCGTAACCAATTTCTTGGTAAGTCGAAGCGCCCCGCGTCGCTGGTGGGCGGCACGGGGCGTCACGGTATTTAGAGTGTTGCGCGCGAGAGCAGTGCCTCGCGCGGGTTGTCTGCCTTGGTTGCCTCGGCGAAGGCCTCGACTGCCGCCTTGGCTTCCTTGGAGAGGTTCTGCGGAACCACCACGTCCAGGGTGACCAGCAGGTCGCCCGTGGCCTTTGAGGTATGCACGCCGCGTTCCTTCAGTCGCAGGGTGCGGCCCGTTGCTGAGCCGGCCGGGACCTTCATCTTGACGGTCTCACCGGTCAACGTGGGAACCTCGATCTGCCCGCCGAGGGCCGCCTCGTCGAAGGTCACCGGCACATGGATCCGGATGTTGTTGTCCTCGCGGATGAAAACCGGGTGCGGCTTGACGGTGACCTTGACGATCAGGTCCCCGGAGCCGGCGGCACCGGCCGAACCCTTGCCGCGGACCCGGACCGATTGCCCGTCCTTGATCCCGGCTGGAATCCGCACGTCGATGACCTCGCCGTTGGCCTCGCGCAGGCCGATGGTGGTTCCCTTCATGGAACCGGCAAAGGAGATCGTGGTGCTGGCGGTTCGGTCGGCGCCCTTGCGCGGCGTCTGTTGGCCAAAACCGCCGAATCCGCCGCCACCAAAGAGGTCGGCAAAATCCGGCGGCACCTGGCTGCTGCTGCTGCTGCCGCGACGGCCGCCCCCACCGCCAGAGTTGAAGAGATTGGAGAAGACATCCTCGAAGCCTCCGTTCCCCGGTGCTCCGCCGTGGCCGCCGGCGCTGAAACGCGCCCCCGAGCCCATGGCGCGGATGGCATCGTACTGCTGGCGGTCCTCGGGGTCCGAAAGCACCGAATGGGCCTCGGTGATGTCCTTGAACCTGCGCTCGGACTCGGCGTCGCCGGAGTTGGTGTCCGGGTGGTACTTGCGCGCCATCTTCCGATAGGCCTTCTTGATGTCCGCGTCGCTGGCGTCCTTGGAGACGCCAAGAATGGCGTAGAAATCCTTATCGACCCAGTCCTGACTTGCCACCGGGCGCCTCCTTTGCTGTAAAAAAATCCTTGTGGCTCACCCGCCCATCGATCGTGGCGAGGAGAAATCCGTGATGTGAGTCCACCAAGTATGCGGCGGATCGCTGGTTGCATCCCTGGAACCCCCGCCACCCGCCGCACCTAGGTGGGGGGTGGGGGCCCCGCCAACACCGAGCGAGCCCCCCTTTTGT
>NZ_JBKKAP010000159.1:0-21369 GCF_046714615.1 Paeniglutamicibacter sp. | reverse complement strand
CACCCCGGGGGGGGGGGGGGTCCCCTGTGGGGGCACCCCCCGCCACACCCGTCTTAAGCCCGGTGCGCCGCCTCCAGGTCGTTGGCCGGCGGGGATGGGACGCCGTTAGCGGCCGCGACCCAGTCCGCCGCCCTCGGCA
The DNA here is from genome assembly GCF_046714615.1 of Paeniglutamicibacter sp. NCBI lineage: Bacteria > Bacillati > Actinomycetota > Actinomycetes > Micrococcales > Micrococcaceae > Paeniglutamicibacter > Paeniglutamicibacter sp. Next base: position 21,230 of record NZ_JBKKAP010000159.1, on the reverse strand, counting down.
GCGGTTGTGGTGGTCACGTCGAGATAGAATTTCCCGCCCACCTGGACGAGTTCGGGATGGTAGCTTTTCAGTTCCCGTCGCACCGAGAGGTAAGCGACGGCACCGCGGGTCGAGGCGATCTTTTCCAGGAAGACCTCCACTGCCGGGGTCGTGACCATGCTCAGTGGCAGGCCCTTCGTATCGGGCGCTCCGGCCTCGTCGCCCAGCACGGTGGTGCTGCGTTGTTCGATAACCTCGCCGGCCACCTTCCAGGCGGCCCAGATGCCCTTGCCGCGCAGGAGGGTCGGTTCCTGGCGCACCGGCAACGCCGCGGCAAAGTACCGCGTGTCAAAGCGCCGCAACGCGAAGTTCGGGGAGATCCAATGCGAAAGCGGACGCAGCAAATCGGTGCGCAGGCCCAGCCCTCGCTTCATCAGCACGTCCCCCAGGGACTTGTCTTGGCCGGCGACGGCCTCTCGCACGGCCATCCAGTCTTCGCTGTCGCAGTTTTCCACCACTGACAACTCGTCGGTACCGGCCAGCAGCACGCCCGTTTCCTCGAAAAGCTCCCGGATGGCGCACACGATGTGTGCCCTGACCAGTCGCTGGTCAAGGATTCCCAGGCGCTTTGACCACTCAGACAGACTAGGTCCGTACCAGGGAATTTCATGCTCGTCGTCGTCTTCGAGGCTTCCGCCGGGGAATGCGACACTCCCGAGCGGTGAACCGCCGGGACGATATCCCAGGTAAGTTTCGACACCCTTCGGGGAGTCGCGTATCAGCACCACCGACGAGGCCCGGCGGGTGGCGCGCGGGGTGCGGCTTCCGTAGGAAACCCAATTTTCCGCCGCGTCATATTGCGTCGGTGGAAGTTCAAAAAGACGGCGCAGCAGCCCCGTGGACGGATTGCGTGGCTTCGCCACGGGATTCTCGTTCACGGGGCCGCCGGTTTCGGAATTGTTACGCAAACTCGACTATCAGTTCAACCTCGACCGGTGCGTCCAGCGGCAGCGCGGCAACGCCGACGGCCGAACGGGCATGCAGGCCCTTGTCGCCAAGCACGGCACCGAGGAATTCGGAGGCGCCATTGATGACGGCAGGCTGGCCGGTGAAGGACGGGTCGGAGGCCACGAAGCCGACGACCTTGACGACGCGGACAATGCGGTCCAGGTCGCCGATGACGCCCTTGATGGCGGCAAGCGCGTTCAGCGCGCAGGCCTGGGCCTGGCCCGCTGCTGCCTCGGCGGAGACGGCCGCTCCGACCTTTCCTGTGACTGTGAGTTCCCCGTTAATAAAGGGCAGCTGTCCGGAGGTGTAGACCAGGTTGCCGGTAATGGTGGCCGGCACGTAGGCGGCCACCGGTGCGGCGACGGCGGGGAGTGCGTGGCCGAGCTCGGCCAGGCGTGCCTCAATGGCTGAAGAAGTCTTTTGTTCCATGGGTTTTTCTCGTTTCTGTACTTAGGCCTTGGGACGCTTGAGGTAAGCGACCGGTGCATTTCCATTGGGTCCGGGAACGACGGCAACTAGCTCCCAACCGTCGTCTCCCCACTGATCCAGGATCTGCTTCGTGGCGTGAATAATGAGTGGCAAAGTGGCGTACTCCCATTTGGTCATAACCGATACGTTAGCGCGTCCTTGTAAACTAGTAGGTATGGCAGCTAAAAAGTCCCCTTTTTTTGATACGGCTACCACCCTCGGCAAGATCGTTGCCTTCTTCGGGGTGAGCGCCTTAAGTGGCGTACTTGCGGCAGGGCTCATGGTTCCCATTGCATCCCTTGCCGGCAGTAGCGCGAACGCCGGCGTCGAGATCTTTGACGCATTGCCGGCCAGCTTCAAGGGCGAGCCGATCGCGCAGCCCTCGAAGATCGTGGCCAAGGACGGTTCCACGATTGCGACGTTCTACTCGGAAAACCGGCAACCGGTCAAGCTGAAGAACATTTCCAAGATCATGCAGAAGGCCATCATCTCCATCGAGGACGAGCGCTTCTACGAGCACAACGGCGTCGATGTCCGCGGCATCGCCCGTGCTGCCGTGAACAACTTCACCTCCTCGTCCCAGCAGGGCGCATCCACGCTGACCCAGCAGTACGTCAACAACCTGCTGGTGAACGCCGACGTCGTCAACGGCGTGGATCGCTCCGAAATGACGGTCTCCGGTTCCAAGGACATTGCCGACAAGGCTCGCGAGGCCAAGCTGGCCATTTCCATCGAAAAGGAAATGACCAAGGACGAGATCCTTGAGGGGTACCTGAACCTCGTCTTGTTCTCCGGACGCAACTACGGCATCCAGGCCGCCGCGCAGCGCTTCTACTCGGTGGACGCCAAGGACCTGAACGTGCAGCAGGCCGCGATGCTCGCCGGCATGGTCCAGCTGCCCAACGCCTACAACCCGGAGAAGTACCCGGAACGTAGCCTCAAGCGTCGCAACACCGTGCTCGCTGCCATGCTTCGCACCGGTGCCATCGACAAGCCTGCCTACGACAAGGCAGTGAAGTCCAAGCTCGGGGTCAAGCCGAAGGAAGTCAAGTCCGGGTGCGTCGCCGCCGATTCGTCCGCGTACTTCTGTGACTACGTCACGCGGCTCATCACCACCGATGAGGCCTACGGCAAGACCAAGAAGGACCGCGAGAACCTGCTGTACCGCGGTGGCCTGACCATCAAGACCACCCTGGACCCGCGCCTGCAGAAGGAAGCGGCGAAGCAGTCCAAGGCCATGATCCCGGCCGACGACAAGTCCAACATCGGCGCCGCCATCGTGACCGTCGAACCGGGCACCGGCAACATCCTGGCCATGGGCCAGAACAAGACCTACGCACCCACCGATGAATCGGTCGGAGAGCTCACCACCATCAACTTCGCGGTGGAGAAGGCGCTGGGCGGGGCCGGCGGTTTCCAGGGCGGTTCGACGATGAAGCCCTACACGACCATGGCGTGGCTCGAGTCCGGCCGCAACATGTGGGACCGGGTCAACGCACCCAACAAGCGCAACTACCCGGCTTCATTCCGTTGGCAGGCTTCCTGCCTCCCCCGCGGCTACACCATAGCTGCGGGCGACGACGGCAAGGGCTGGTCGCCGGCCAACGCCGTGACCGGCTACCCCTCGTCGATGACCGTGGACTACGGCCTGTTCAACTCCGTGAACTCCGCTACCGTGGCCGAGGCCTCCAAGTTGGACCTGTGCGCCATTGCCGAAGGCACCGAGCGCCTGGGCCTGATCGATTACGACAACCACGTAAATCCGACGACCGGCAAGACCACCTCCGCTTCCTATCCGATTTCACCGGCCAACCCGTCGTTCGTGATCGGTTCGGCCCGCATCACCCCGTTGGCTCAAGCCACCGCGTTTGCGACCTGGGCCAACAACGGCGAGTTCTGTGAGAACCGGGCCCTGACCTCGGTCACCGATGCCACTGGCACCGCATACAAGGTCAAGCCTGTCACCTGCGAGCAGGCAGTCAGCCCGCAGGTCGTCGCCGACATGAACGGCACCATGACGAAGATTGCCAAGCAGAAGGTGACCAAGGGCGCCATCGACTACCCGATCGCCGGCAAGACCGGTACCAATAACGGCGCCAACTCGACTTGGTTCGTCGGTTACACCACCGGCATGGCCTCCGCTGCCTGGGTCGGACGTTACGACAAGAACCAGAACGACGAGACCAGGAACGTCTTGATCGACGGTGTCTCCCGCAGCTGGGTCGACTCCGGTACGTGGGCCTCCCCGCTGTGGACCAACTACATGAAGCAGGTCGGGGACCTGTACCCGACCGAATCCTTCGGCAGGGCCAAGTCCGCTCCCAAGCCTCCGGCCCCGAAGAAGGTCGAAGAGGATGAATCGGATTCGGCGAGCTCCGAAACCTCCACTTCGAAGGAGACCGAAGCGGCGAAGGAATCGGAAGCCCCGAAGGCGACCGAGACTGCCAAGCCCAAGGGCAACAGCGGCGACACGCCAACCCCTCCCAAGAAGACCAACGATGACTAGTTCCATGGCGACTTCATCCGCGCTGCCCGAAGCGGTCTCACGCACTGTGCGTGGGGCCGCTTTGGCGGCTGGTGCGGCTGCAGCCGGCGCCGGCATCCTCTTTGGCTACGGGCTGGGCCAGACCACGCGATTCGGCGTGCGCGAGGAAACCTTGGCGCTGCTGCCCCCGGGTTCCTCCCCGATCCGGATGCTCCACCTTTCGGACATCCACATGGTTCCGGGCCAGGAACTCAAGCGCCGCTGGCTGGCATCGCTTGCGGAGATGGAGCCCGACCTGGTCATCAACACCGGTGACAACCTGGGCCACATGGACGGCCTGGCGGCCCTGCTGGAGGCGCTGGGTCCGCTCATGGCGTTCCCGGGTGCCTTCGTGCCCGGATCGAATTGCTACTTCGGGCCGAAACCGAAGAACCCCTTCCGCTACCTTCGCAAGCGCTCGGACACGCCGCGCAACTCACCCAAGTACCAATTGCCCTGGCAGGCCATGCACCGCGCCTTCGGATCCGCGGGCTGGGTCAATCTGACCAACAGGAATCATTCCCTGGCGGTGAAGGGCACGCGCCTGGATTTCACGGGCGTGGACGACCCGCACCTGGACCTGGATCGCTTTGCCGGCTGGCCGGCCGGCTCCTCCACCTCCGGCACTGCCCCGCACCTGCGCGTCGCGCTCGCCCATGCCCCGTACCAACGCGTCCTGGACAAGTTCACCGACGCTGGCACCGACCTGATCCTGGCCGGACACACCCACGGCGGCCAGGTCTGCATCCCGGGATACGGCGCCCTGGTGACCAATTGCGACCTGCCGACCTGGCGGGCCAGCGGGCTGACGCAATGGGACTTCGCCGGCAAGAGCACGCCGCTGAACGTGTCAGCCGGCATCGGGACCTCGCGCTTCGCCCCGGTGCGGATCGCCTGCCCGCCGGAGGCCATCCTGCTCACCTTGACGGCCCGGGACCAAGCCAATCCCATCTGATTGAACAATCCCAACCCCACACTGTAAGGTATTTGCAGAAGCCAAAACACGCGCGGGGATTGAGGTCGGACACCGGTGGCAACACAACAAGGGCACGCCCCCGCGGCGGGCACGCCCACGCTGGGCCGGACCCTTGCCCGGCTGATTCCCTTCGTCAAGCCCATCCTGCCCCGATTGTTCTTCGGGTTCCTGTGCGCGCTGGCGGCCGGCATCGTCGCCCTGACCATCCCCCAGGTCCTGGCCTGGCTGGTGAACAATGTGCTGCACCCGGAAGGCAGGAACTCCGAGGTCTGGCTGGCCGTCGGGCTGGTGGCGGGCCTCGGCGCCCTCGAGGCGCTGCTGGTGTTCCTGCGCCGGCAGTTCGTGATCACCCCCGCTGCCCGCCTGGAAACCCAGTTGCGGGTGCGCTTGTTTGCCCACCTGCAACAGCTGCCCGTGGCCTTCCACGAGCGCTGGGGCTCGGGACAGCTGCTCTCCCGGTCCATGTCTGACCTGAGCCTGCTGCGCCGCTGGCTCGCCTTCGGCGCCATGATGCTGGTGGTTTCCACGGTCACAGTGATCGCCGGCCTCACCCTGATGTTCAACTCCAGCTGGGTGCTGGGCGCCATCTACCTGGCCGGGGCCATCCCCATCACCATCAAGGCATTCCACTTCCGCTCCAACTACCGTGCCGCCAGCCGGCTGAGCCAGGACCAGGCCGGTGACCTGGCCACGGCAGTGGAGGAATCGGTCCACGGCATTCGCGTGATCAAGGCCTTTGGCCGTGGCCGCCACATGTACGACGGCTTCAATTCCCAGGCCAAGGAGTTGCGCGACACCGAGGTTTCCAAGGCCAAGACCCTGGCCGGATTCATCCTCTTCGTGGTCGCGATCCCCGAAACCACCCTGGGCCTGGGCCTGGCGGCCGGGCTCTGGCTCACCGCACAGGGCGAGCTGAGCGTTGGTGCGCTCGTGGCCTACTTCGCGACAGCCACGGTGCTTGCCGGTCCGGTGGAAAACATGGGCATGCTCATGGGCATGACGCTCACCACGAAGACGGCCCTGGACCGCCACTTCGAGGTCATGGACACCGCGAACACCATCACATCCCCCAATTCGCCGCGCTCCCCCGCGGATCCGTGCGGGGACCTGGAACTTCGCAACGTCTTCTTCCGCTTCCCCGACACCCCGGCCACTGCCGCGCCAACGCTGCGCGGGATCAACCTGCACGTTCGCCCCGGGGAAACCATGGCGCTGGTCGGAATGACAGGCACCGGAAAGTCCACGTTGCTCCAGCTGGTCCCCCGGCTCTACGAGGCCACCGGCGGGCAGGTGCTCATCGACGGCGTCGACGTGCGCGAGCGGGACCTGATCGAGTTGCGCCGCGACGTCGCCGTCGCGTTCGAGGACACCATCCTGTTTTCCTCCTCGATCCGCGAGAACGTGCTGCTCGGCGCGCCGGAACTCAGCGATCCCGAATTGGATGCCCTGCTCGAAGAGGCGATCGACACCGCGCAGGCAGGCTTCGCCCGCACGCTGCCCCAGGGCCTGGACACGGTCATCGGCGAGGAAGGGCTCTCCCTGTCCGGCGGACAGCGCCAGCGCATCGCCCTGGCGAGGGCCATTGCCGCCAGGCCACGCGTGCTGGTGCTCGATGACCCGCTCTCGGCGCTGGATGTGCGCACCGAGGAGGCCGTGACGCAGAGGCTGCGCACCACGCTTGCAGGGACCACCACGCTGATCGTTGCCCACCGGCCCTCCACCGTGGCCCTGGCCGACAGGGTGGCGCTGCTCAAGGACGGTCTCATCGACGACGTGGGCACGCACTCGGAACTGCTGGCCCGCAACGCGCACTATCACTACGTCATCGCCAGCCTCGAGGACGAGGAATCCGACATCATCCCCCTGCAAGGCGGTCCGCGAGCATGAGCCAGCACACCGGTGTCGCCAACGAGGACGCCATCACCCTGTCCAAGGAGGAACGTGCGCGCGTGCGCGCCCGCTCCTGGAAGCTGCTGGCCACCCTGGCCAAGACGCAAAAGCGCATGCTGGCGCTCACCGTGGTGCTGGTTGTCATCTCCAACGCGGCCCGCGTCGCCTTCCCGCTGATCATTGCCTGGGCCATCGACTGGGGCCTGCCGCAGGTCAGAAGCGGCAATTGGGCGGCCCTGGGCATCACCGGCGGCGCCTACGTGCTCTCCGCGATCACCGCCGGCACGCTGCTGGGCTGGTACATCCTGTGCACCGCGAAGATCTCCCAGGCCATGCTTCTGGATCTGCGGCTGCGCGTCTTTCGGCACACCCAGCGCCTGAGCCTGGAGTTCCACGAGAACTACACCTCCGGGCGCATCATTTCGCGGCAGACCTCCGACCTGGAGACGTTGCGCGAGCTGCTGGACCAGGGCATCTCCGAGCTGGTGTCTGCAGGCGTCTTCGTGGCGTTCACCCTGGTGTCCATCTTCGTGCTCGACTGGCGTTCCGGGCTGGTGGTCGTCATCGCCGCGGTGCCCATCTGGTTCCTCTTCGGCTGGTACCAGAAGCGCTCCGAGGTGGTCTACCGCGAGTCGCGGGTCGTCTCGGCCCGGGTCATTGGCAGCTTCGTGGAAACCATGACAGGAATCCGCGCCGTGAAGGCCTTCCGCAAGGAGACGGCCAACGATGCGAGCTACTCCCAGGTCGCCGGCGAATACCGCGACAACTCGATCCGCTCCATCAACCTCTTCGGGGTGCTGCAGCCCTCGCTGGTGCTCATCGGCAACCTCTCGGTGGCAGCGGTGCTGGCCTGGGGCGGCTTCCGCATCCTCGACGGCGAGCTGGGCGTGGGCGTGCTGGTGGCCCTGCTGCTGGCCACCAAGCGCGTGTTCCAGCCGGTGGAGAACATCGCCATGTTCTACCAGTCGCTGCAGTCTGCCACCGCAGCGCTGGAGAAGGTCTCGGGGCTGCTCGAGGAGGAACCCACCGTCGTGGAACCTGCCAAGCCGCAGCCGCTGGAGCAGGTTGCCGGCGCCCTGGAATTCAAGGACGCGGTCTTTGGCTACGGGGACGGCCCTGTCATCATGGACAGGTTCGACCTCTCCATCCCCGCGGGGCAAACCGTTGCCGTGGTCGGGCAGACAGGTGCCGGAAAATCCACGCTGGCCAAGCTGATTGCCAGGTTCTACGACCTGCGCTCCGGTTCACTGACCCTGGATGAGGTGCCCATCGAACAGATCGCCAACAACGACCTGCGCCGGCACGTGGTCATGGTGACCCAGGAGGCCTTCCTGTTCTCCGGAACCGTGGCGGAGAACATCTCCCTGGGCAAGCCCGGGGCCAGCATCGAGGAGATCGTCCTGGCCGCCAGGGCCGTGGGCGCCCACGAATTCATCAGCTCGCTCCCGGAGGGCTACGACACGGACGTGAACAAGCGCGGCGGGCGTGTCTCCTCCGGCCAGCGCCAGCTGATCTCCTTCGCCCGGGCCTTCCTGGCGGACCCGGCCGTGTTGATCCTGGACGAGGCCACGAGCTCGCTGGACATCCCCTCCGAGCGCGCGGTGCAGCGCGGGCTGCAGACCCTGCTGGGCAACCGCACCGCGCTGATCATCGCGCACCGGCTCTCCACGGTGCAGATCGCCGACCGGGTGTTGGTGGTCCACGACGGGCAAATCGTCGAGGACGGTTCCCCGGCCGAGCTCATCGGCTCCGCGGGCCGCTTCGCCGCCCTGCACAAGGCCTGGCGCGACTCGCTGGTCTAGCCCCGGCCACGGCCATCCAACGGCAAAGGCCCTGGATTTTCCTCCTAAAGGAAAATCCGGGGCCTTTGTTGATGCGTGGATCAGGCGCTGAAGGTCAATCCGGTCAGGCGCTCGTAGGCATCGATGTAGCGTGCACGGGTGCGCTCGATGATCTCCGCCGGCAGTGCCGGGGGTTCCTCATCCGAGTTCTTGTCCCAGCCCGAGGCCTCGGAGGTGAGGTAGTCGCGGACAAACTGCTTGTCGAAGGACGGCTGGGCCTGGCCCGGCGAGTAGGTCGTCGCATCCCAGAAGCGCGAGGAGTCGGGGGTCAGCACCTCGTCGCCCAGGGTGATCTCGCCGGTGGCCGGGTCGATGCCGAACTCGACCTTGGTGTCGGCCAGGATGATGCCGCGTTCGCGGGCGATCTCCTCGGCGCGGGTGTACAAGGCCAGCGTCGCATCACGCAGGTCGGCGGCCTGCTGGCCGCCAATGCGTGCCGCGGTTTCCTCGAAGGTGATGTTCTCGTCGTGCTCGCCGACCTCGGCCTTGGCCGAGGGGGTGAAGATCGCCGGATCCAGCTTGGAACCATCGACCATCCCTGCCTTGAGCGGCAATGCGCACACCGTCTGGCGGTCCTTGTACTCCGCCAGGCCGGAGCCGGTGAGGTAGCCGCGGGCGATGCATTCGATCGGGAACATGTCCAGCTTCTTGCACACCATGGCACGTCCAACAACGGCGTCGGGGACGTCGGTTGAGATGACGTGGTTGGGGAAATGCGCCAACTTCTCGAACCACCACAGGCTCAGCTGGGTCAGCACCTTGCCCTTGTCCGGAATCTCGGATTCCAGCACGAAGTCAAAGGCGCTGATGCGATCGCTGGCGACCACCAGCACCCGGTCGGTTTCCTCGAAGGTGGAACCTGCCGGGACGTAGAGGTCGCGGACCTTGCCCGAATAGTGGTGCGTCCAACCCGGGAGATCCAGGGTTTCGGTTTGCAGGCCTGACATTTAGTGTGTTCCTTCCGAGACGCTGATCTGGCCGTTGGCGGCCTTCAGCGCAATGTCGGTGCGGTGCTGGGCACCGTCCCAGGAGATGGCTGCCACGCCAGCGTAAGCCTTGTCGCGGGCGGCATGAAGATCGGCACCCAGGCCAACAACTGCAAGTACGCGGCCGCCGTCGACGATCACCTCGCCTGCTTCGTTGCTGGTGGTTCCCGCGTGCAGCACCGAAACGTTTTCGATGGCCTCTGCGGCGTCCAGGCCCCGGATGGTCGCACCCTTGAGGGGCGACTCGGGGTAGTTTTCCGCGGCCATGACCACGCCGACGGCTGTCTCGGGGCGCCAGTGCAACAGCTCGGCGTCATCGAGTTCGCCCTTGGCAGCCGCCATGAGCAGGCCGCCCAGGGGGGTCTTCAGGCGTGCGAGCACGGCCTGGGTCTCGGGGTCGCCGAAGCGTGCGTTGAATTCGATGACCCGGATGCCTCGGGTGGTGATGGCCAGGCCGCAGTAGAGCACCCCGGTGAAGGGGGTGCCGCGGTGTTCCATGTCGCGCAGTGTCGGGTAGGCAACGCGTTCCATGACCTCGTCGACGAAGCCTGCGGGCAACCAGGGCAGCGGCGAATAGGCGCCCATGCCGCCGGTGTTCGGCCCCTCGTCGCCATCGAAGATGCGCTTGAAGTCCTGGGCCGGGGCCAGCGGGACTGCGTGGGTGCCGTCGCAGATGACAAAGAGGGAAACCTCGGGGCCATCGAGGAATTCCTCGATGACCACGGTGCCGCCTGCCTCGAAGCAGGTCTCGGCGTGGGCCAGGGCCTCGGCGCGGTCGTTGGTGACCACAACTCCCTTGCCCGCTGCCAGTCCGTCGTCCTTGACCACGTAGGGGGCGCCGAATGCGTCAAGCGCCTCGGCGGCCTCGTCGGTGTTGGTGGCCACCTTGGCCATGGCCGTGGGCACTTCTGCCTCGGCCATGACGGTCTTGGCGAAGGCCTTGGAGGCCTCCAGCTGGGCCGCGGCCTTGGTGGGACCGAAGACGGGGATGTCCGAGGCGATCAAGGCGTCCGCCACACCTGCCGCCAGGGGTGCCTCGGGGCCGACCACAACCAGATCCGAACCCAGTTCCCGCGCCAGTGCCACCACTGCTGCGGGGTCCTGGGCATCGATCTGGTGGGTGGTGACATCACGCGAAATTCCGGCATTGCCGGGTGCGCAATGCAGGTCGGTGACGTAGGGATCCGAAGCCAAAGCGCGGATCAGTGCATGTTCGCGGCCGCCGGGGCCAATAACCAGTACCTTCACGAGGCTTAAGCCTACCGGTTCCGGCCACGCCGGCGCCCACCGGAGTCACGGGCCCGTCGCATTTGCGCCAACCGCGCACGGCATCGTCCCTCCGGCGCCGGCGGCGGGCGGGCCCACGGTCCCCGGACGGCGCGGCGCGGCGCCTATGCTCATGTACATGGAGAAGGAAACCTTGTGGCAGCAGCAGGCACGCCAAGATCCCCTGCAGGCCAGGAACTACATCGACCGTTTTGCGCAGCTTCGCGAGTCCGGTGCCGACCTGGACGGCGAGGCACGGTTCGTCGATGCGCTGCTCCCACGCGCCGCACGCGTGCTCGATGCCGGCTGCGGGACCGGGAGGGTGGGCGGGGCCTTGGCCGCACGCGGCCACCAGGTCACCGGGGTGGACCTGGACGCAGAGCTCTTGGCAGCCGCCCGAATCGATTTCCCCGCATCCCGCTGGCTGCCCGGAAACCTGGCATCGCTGGATTTGCGTGATGCCTCCGGCGCCCGCGAAACCTTCGACGTGGTCGTCTCCCCGGGAAACGTCCTGGCCTTCGTGGCCCCGGGTACCACCGGCGAGGTGCTGAAGGCCCTGGCCGCACACCTGTCGCCCGCGGGCCGGCTGGTGGTGGGCTTCTCGCTGCTCAGGGACTACGCGCTGAAGGTCTTCGAGGCCGACGCTGCCGCGGCCGGGCTGGACATCGGCGCCCGCTTTTCCACCTGGGACATGCGTCCCCTGGGCCCCGACTCGGACTTCATCGTTGCGCTGCTGCAGCGCACCCAGACAGTAAACTAGGTCACATGCCCGAAACCTTGCTTGCCTCCGAAACCGTCGACCTTGTGGTGCTCGAGCGCAACGGCTTCGTTGAATCCCGCCACCGCGGCTCCGCCGTGGTCGTCGATGCCGCGGGCAAGGTGCTCACGGCGCTGGGAAACCCGAACACCCTGGTGTACCCGCGCTCCGCGCTGAAGCCATTCCAGGCACTGGCCTCCATGCAGTGCGGGGTTCCGTTGCGCGGCGCCCAGGTGGCCATGGCCTGCGCCAGCCACGTGGGCAGCACCGAACACACCGACGTGGTTGAATCCATGCTGGCCAAGGCAGGACTGACGGAAGCCGACCTGATGTGCCCCACCGCCTGGCCGGCGCACGCCCAAACACGCACCGAACGCGTGCTGGCGGGGCTGGACGAGTCCGCGCTGTCGTTCAACTGCTCGGGCAAGCACGCAGCGTTCCTCTGGGCCTGCACGGAAAACGGCTGGGACACCAAGACCTATCTCTCCCCCGACCACCCGCTGCAGCAACGGGTCATCGAGGTCATCGAGGAATACGCCGGGGAGAAAATCACGCATCTGGGCGTGGACGGGTGCGGGGCACCGGTCCCGGTGATTTCCCTGGCCGGCCTCGCCCGCGCGGTGTCCAAGCTGGCACTGGCCCCGGGCAACAAGCATGCTGATGCGCGGGCGGCAACCATTGCCACCGCGATGCTGGACTACCCGTGGGCGGTCCAGGGCCATGGCCTGCCCAACTCCGTGGTGATGGAGGATCTGGGTGTCATTGCCAAGCTCGGCGCCGAGGGCGTGTTGATGCTCGCCGCCGCCAACGGCACGGCGGTGGCCGTGAAGATGCAGGACGGTTCGGGCCGCGGAAGCGACCTGTTGGGGCTGACCCTGCTGGCCAACGCCGGCGCCATTTCCACCCGCCAGCTGGCCGACACCCTGGCCAAGCTGACCCGGCCGGTGCTCGGCGGCGGCGCCGCGGTGGGTTCGGTGCGCCTTGCCTCGCACGTCATGGACCTCCTGGACTCCTGATTCCCAGTGGCCATCAAGCGACGCATTGACCCGGCCGAGGGAGCCCGCGCCCTCGCCCGGTGGATCGAGACCGACGAGGCGGAAGCCGCCAAGCTGCCGCGCCCGCTCGTTGCCATGGCGGTGCGCTACACCCTGGAGGAACTTGCCAGCCGCGCCGAGGGCAACTCGGTGGAGGTGCGCGTTCCGCCGTTCGGGGTGACCCAATGCATCCCGGGCCCGCGGCACACCCGCGGCACTCCCCCGAACGTCATTGAGCTGCCGGCACAGATCTGGCTGGCGCTGGCGTCGGGCAAAATGGACTGGGACGCGGCACTGGCCACCGGCAAGGTGACCGCCTCCGGACTGCGCGCCGACCTGTCGGCCGAACTGCCCCTGGTTTAGTACCCTTGAGGGTATGGAATCCAGCCAGAACCCCAACAATCCCACCCCCGCCGACGAGACCGGCCCGGACGTCGAGGTGGAGGTCTATGCTGCACCCAGGTTCTGGCCGTTCGTGGGCGTGGGCGCCCTGGTTGGCGTCGTCATTGCCTTCATTTCCGCGTTCACCGGCGAGGAATCGGCGGACTTCTCCCGCAGCTCGATCGCCGGATTCCTCTCGGTCGGCTTTGCCTTCTTCGGCGTCCTGCTCGCCGGCATCGTATTCCTGGTTGTGGATCGCATCACACGCAAAAAGGCACGTCGGGCGCTTGCCGTGCCCATGGGTGATCCAGAACACCGGTAGAACGACGCTTGTGGGGCACTTCACGCCCAATCGACACCCCGGCTCGTGAGAGAATATTTCTTATGGCGCGTGGTGACGGAAACCTAAATCATGATCTTTTACCCGACGAGAAGGGCCCGCAGGATGAATGCGGTGTCTTCGGTGTTTGGGCTCCCGGCGAAGAAGTGGCGAAACTGACCTATTACGGTCTGTATGCGCTTCAGCATCGCGGGCAGGAATCGGCCGGATTGGCCACGAGTGACGGACAGCGAATCAATGTCTACAAGGACATGGGTCTGGTCTCCCAGGTGTTCGATGAGAACACCCTCAATTCCATGCCCGGGCACCTGGCCATTGGCCACTGCCGCTACTCCACCACCGGGGCAAGCCACTGGGCCAACGCCCAGCCGACGCTCGGCCCCACCGCGGCGGGCACCGTCGCGCTGGCCCACAACGGCAACTTGACAAACTCGGCCGAGCTGATGGAAATGGTCAACGACCTCCACGCAGAGTCCGAGGAAAAGGTCCGCGGCGAAATCGCCCAGGGCAACACCACCGACACCGCATTGGTGACGGCACTGCTCAACGGCACCGAGGGCGAATCCCTTGAGGAGTCGGCACTGCGTTTGCTGCCCAAGCTCAGCGGCGCCTTCTGCTTCGTCTTCATGGACGAACACACCCTTTACGCTGCACGCGACACCTACGGCGTACGCCCGCTGGTGCTCGGCCGCCTGGAACGCGGATGGGTTGTGGCCTCCGAACAGGCAGCCCTGGCCACCGTCGGTGCCAGCTTCATCCGCGAGATCGAACCCGGCGAATTCATCGCCATCGACGAGGAGGGCGTGCGCTCGCAGCGCTTCGGCGTTGCCACCCCCAAGGCCTGCGTCTTCGAGTACGTCTACCTGGCCCGCCCGGATGCGGCCATCAACGGCCGCTCTGTGTACGAGTCCCGCGTGGAAATGGGCCGCCAGCTGGCCCGCGAAAACGCCGCCGATGCCGACATCGTCATCCCGGTCCCGGAATCGGGTACCCCCGCCGCCATTGGCTACGCCGAAGAGTCCGGCATTCCCTTTGCCCACGGCTTCGTGAAGAACGCCTACGTGGGACGCACGTTCATCCAGCCTTCGCAGACGCTGCGCCAGCTGGGCATCAAGCTCAAGCTCAATGCCCTGGTGCCGGTCATCAAGGGCAAGCGCGTCGTGGTCGTCGATGACTCCATCGTGCGCGGCAACACCCAGCGCGCCGTGGTGCGGATGCTCCGCGAGGCCGGCGCCGCCGAGGTCCACGTGAAGATCTCCTCCCCACCGGTGAAGTGGCCCTGCTTCTACGGCATCGACTTCGCCACGCGTGCCGAGCTCGTGGCCAACGGTGCGGCCGTGGACGAGATCGGCAAGTCCATCGGTGCCGACTCCCTGGCCTACATTTCCGAGGACGGCATGATCGATGCCACCCTCCAAAAGCGCGAACGCCTGTGCACCGCATGCTTCACCGGGGACTACCCGATCGCCTTGCCCGGTTCCGACCGCATCGGCAAGAACCTGCTTGAACGAAGCAACCAGGCGGGATGTGAGCCGGGCCCGGATGCCGAATTCGAGTCCGCCCTCACCGCCGAAGACAAAACACCGCGCAACTAAGTAAAGGACACATCAGAGATGACAAGCGCCACCCCTGAGAATTCCGGAATCACCTACGCTTCGGCCGGTGTCGATGTCGAGGCCGGTGACCGCGCCGTTGAGTTGATGAAGGGCGCCATCAAGGCCACCCACAACGCCAATGTCCTGGGCGGGGTAGGCGGATTCGCCGGCCTCTACGACGCCTCGAAGTTCCTGAGCTACAAGAAGCCGTTGCTTGCAACCTCCACCGACGGCGTGGGCACCAAGGTCGCCATTGCCCAGGCCATGGACATCCACCACACCATCGGCCACGACCTGGTCGGCATGGTCGTCGATGACATCGTCGTCGTGGGTGCCGAGCCGCTGTTCATGACCGACTACATTGCCTGCGGCAAGGTCGTTCCCGAGCGCATCGCGGACATCGTCCGCGGCATTGCCGAGGGCTGCACGATCGCCGGCACCGCGCTGGTCGGCGGGGAAACCGCCGAGCACCCGGGCCTGCTGGGCGAGCACGAATACGATGTCGCCGGCGCCGCCACCGGAATCGTCGAGGCCGACGGCCTGCTCGGCCCGGAGCGGGTCAAGGACGGGGATGTCATCATCGGCATGGCCGCCTCCGGCATCCACTCCAACGGCTACTCGCTGGTCCGCAGCGTCGTTGCGCACGCCGGCTGGGCGCTTGACCGCCACGTGCCGGAATTCGGCCGCACCCTGGGCGAGGAGCTGTTGGAACCGACCCGCATCTACACCATGGACTGCCTGGACCTGATCCGCGCGTTCAACGTCGACGGTGCCATCGACATCCACGGTTTCAGCCACGTCACCGGCGGCGGCCTTGCAGCCAACCTGGCGCGCGTGCTGCCACAGGGCCTGATGGCCACCGTGGAGCGCTCGACCTGGGCACTTCCCCCGGTCTTCAAGGTCATCGCCGAGCTCGGCTCGGTTCCACAGCCGGACCTGGAGCGCACGTTGAACCTGGGCGTGGGCATGGTTGCCATCGTTGACGCCTCGGTGGCCGACGCGGCGCTGACCCGCCTGAACGCCCGCGGCATGACCTCATGGGTCATGGGCAAGGTCGGATCCGTCACCGAGGAGGCCAAGGCCTCCGGCCTGGACTACGTCCAGGGCGCCAAGGGCGTTGACGGCGGCGCGGTTCTGATGCGCGGCAACTTCGCCGGCTAGCTGCCACAAGCCTTAGCCGTGAGAGGGACCGTACCCATTGGGTACGGTCCCTCTCCGGTTTAACGCCCATGGCCGGATGCATCCGGAAACCTGTGGGGCCGATGCTACATGGGCCGGCGCACGGCCCCGTCGGCCGGAGCCTCCAGGACGGCAAGTGCCTCGGCGATATTGCTGCGCCACCGGAAGTCTGCCTTGGCATCTCCCCGGGTGGGGCCGCCGTTGATCAGCCCGACCGGCTTGCCGGCGCTGCGCGCGTCCAGGAGTAGCTTGTAGCCGCTCATAACGGCCAGCGAGGAGCCGATCACCAGCAGCGAGGTGGATCGGGCTTCAAGTTCCTTGAGCCGCACCTTGCGCTCGGGCGGGACGTTTTCACCGAAGTAGACCACGTTGGGCTTCAGTGCCTGCGATCCGCACACCAGGCATCCGACCATCTGGAACTCCGCCACGTGGGCCTTGTCCAGCGACACGTCGCCGTCGGGATTCACCAGTGACGGGTCCAGGTCGATCCGCTCAAGGTACCCGGGGTTTGCCTCGTGCAGCCTCGCGTCGAGGCTCTGCCGGTTTTCCAGGGCACCGCAGTTCAGGCAGCTGATCTGTTCCAGGTCCCCATGCAGGGCGATGACATTCAGTGACCCGGCGGACACGTGCAACCCGTCGACGTTCTGCGTGACGATGCCGCTGATCTTTCCCGTGGCCTCCCAGTCGGCCAGGCTGCGGTGGATGGGGTTGGGAGAGGCCTTCGCCATGTGCCGCCACCCCACGAAACTGCGGGCCCAATACCGGTGCCGGGCGCTGGGCTCGTGCAGGAATTCCTGGTAGGTCATGGGCCGGTGGCGCAGCAGCGACCCCTTGGGGCCCCGGTAGTCGGGGATTCCGGAATCTGTGGACACCCCCGCACCGGTGAGCACCAGCACAGAGCCGGCGTCCAGCATCCGGCGGATGCCGGCGGCGGCGATGGCGGAATCCTGCAGCGGGGCGTTCTCCCCGACCACGCGTTCAATCGAACGAATGGCGGCGCGGTGCGCCATCTGGATTCCGAGCCGTCCCTCGTGAAGCATCTGCCGTTACCTCGGTTTCGGGGGCATGGCAAAGGCCGCGGTCACCAACGCAGTAACTGCGTAGTGGCCACGGCTGCCGTTTTCACGTACTGGAAAAACCATAACCGCCGATTTCCCGGCGGTCACTTCAGGGAGCCGGCGCATCAGCTGATGCGCCGTTGGTCGTCCTCGTCTTCATCGTCTGCGTACTTTTCTTCGTAAGCCGAATAATCGGCTTCGTAAGGTACGTCGACAGGGCTTGGTATCGAGGTGCTATGACCACGATTCTTCCCAAGCTCGCGTTCCAAGGCGGACAAATCAGTGGCCGGGGAGAAATATTTCATGTCCCTGGCCTGTCGTGTCGCTTTTGCCTTCTGACGGCCGCGCCCCATGGCGTGACCCCCTTTTTTCAGTAGATCTGGAGGTGGTCCACCCGTGTCAGGAGGAGGCCCCAGAATATGTGACTAATTCTTTCGTATTTCAAGGTTAACATGATTCGGCGGCGAGTGCCTGCCCGGAACCGCCGTTCCGCCGGTAGAGTATTATTTTGTCCACCAAGTCGACTGCCAACTGCTCGGGAGCTTGCTTGCCTGATCCGCCACCGCCAGAGCCGAGAGCTGCGCTTCCTGCTCTTAGTGCCAAGTCACAGGTGCGTTCGTGGTGGCGCGCCCCGGCCCTCTGGGCACTGCTCGGCGCACTGGGAATCATGCTGATTGTGATCTATGGAGCCGGCAGGTTTTTCGGCGGGGACGATGCCCCTGCGCCGACCACCGAAGTGACGAGAAACGCATCCCCCGGCCTCGACGGAGTCATTGCCTCCAAGGTCCCTGCCGACCAATTGCAGGTCGGCGACTGCCTTCAGGGATTCGCCGGCCCGCTCGAGCCGTCAACCGTGGTGACCTGCCAGACAGCCCACAACGCACAACTGATTGGGACCTTCACGATCGGCGGGGACTCGTTCCCCGGACCGGCGGGAATCCTTGCCCAATCCGAGGAACTCTGTAAATCTGTTCCGCTGGATCCGACCAGTCCCCTGGACACCGGCTGGTCGTATCATTTCTCCCGCCCTTCCGAGTCAACGTGGAAGACCGGGGACCGGCTTGTTGCCTGCTTCCTGGCCCTGAACGAGGGAAGCGTGCGCGTTTCCATGCTGCCGCCCGAAACCTCCGCGCTGAACACCTGACGCCCGGGCCCGATCGGGGCCGCCGGTGCCGGAAGTGGTTGTGGCCACTGCGGGCACCGGCCGGACCCGGGCCGGTGCTATCCGCGGCGCGAGGAGACGCTCAGCCCGTCGGCGGCCGCGGTGACGCCCACCAGTACGGTGTCGCCGTCCTGGATGCCGCCAGCCAGCAATTCGCGGGCCAGCCTGTCGCCGATCTCGCGCTGCACCAGCCGCCGGAGCGGCCGGGCACCGAAGGCCGGGTCGAAGCCGGTGAAGGCCAGCCAGTCGCGTGCATCGTCGTCCACCTCGAGCGACAGGCGTCGACCGGCCAGGCGGCTGCCCAGCGCGTCGACCTGCAGGGCGACGATCGACCCCAGCTCATCGAGCGAGAGCGCATCGAACATGATCACGTCATCCAGCCGGTTCAGGAACTCGGGCTTGAACGAGGCGTTGACCAGGTTCATCACGGCCGCGCGCTTGGTGTCCTCTGCCAGCGTCTGGTCGACCATGAACTGCGAGCCGAGGTTCGAGGTCATGATCAGGATGACGTTGCGGAAGTCGACCGTTCGCCCCTGACCGTCGGTGAGGCGCCCGTCGTCCAGGACCTGCAGCAGGATGTCGAAGACCTCGGGGTGGGCCTTCTCCACCTCGTCGAGCAGCACCACCGAGTAGGGGCGGCGACGCACCGCCTCGGTGAGTTGGCCACCCTCCTCGTAGCCGACATAGCCCGGAGGGGCACCGACCAGGCGGGCCACCGTGTGCTTCTCCGCGTACTCGCTCATGTCCAGGCGCACCATGGCGCGTTCGTCGTCGAAGAGGAAGTCGGCCAGCGCCTTGGCCAGCTCGGTCTTGCCCACGCCGGTGGGGCCCAGGAACAGGAACGAGCCGGTCGGGCGGTCGGGATCCGAGATCCCGGCCCGGGCGCGGCGCACCGCGTCGGACACCGAAACGACCGCCTTCTGCTGGCCGATCAGCCGGTGCCCCAGGAAGTCCTCCATGTGCAGCAGCTTCTGGCTTTCACCCTGCAGCATCCGCCCGGCCGGGATGCCGGTCCAGGCGGAGACGACCTCGGCAATGTCGTCGGCGGTGACTTCCTCGGCCACCATCAGGTCCTTGGGGCCGCCGGCGGCCTCGGCCCGGGCGGCGTCGGCCATCTCCTTCTCCAGCGCCGGGATCTCCCCGTAGAGCAGGCGCGAGGTGCTCTCCAGGTCGCCCTCGCGCTGCAGCTTCTCGGCACGCGAGCGCAGCACGTCCAGGCGGACCTTGAGATCGCCGACGCGGTTCAGGCCGGCCTTTTCCGATTCCCAGCGCGCGTTGAGCGCATCGAGCTCTTCCTTCTTGTCGGCCATGTCGGCGCGCAGGGCACCGAGGCGTTCGCGGGACCCCGCATCGGCTTCACCCGAGAGCGCGAGCTCCTCCATGGTCAGACGGTCCACCGAGCGGCGCAGCTGGTCGATTTCCTCGGGGGCGGAGTCGATCTCCATGCGCAGCCGGCTGGCGGCCTCGTCGACCAGGTCGATGGCCTTGTCCGGGAGCTGGCGCCCGGAGATGTAGCGGCTGGACAGGCCCGCCGCGGCCACGAGCGCGGAGTCGGCGATGGTGACCTTGTGGTGGGCCTCGTAGCGTTGCTTGAGCCCGCGCAGGATCGCAATGGTGTCATCGACGCTCGGCTCCCCCACATAGACCTGGGCGAAGCGGCGTTCGAGGGCCGGGTCCTTCTCGATGTTCCGGCGGTACTCGTCCAGCGTGGTGGCGCCGATCAGGCGCAGCTCGCCGCGGGCCAGCATGGGCTTGAGCATGTTGCCCGCGTCCATCGCGCCCTCCGAGGCACCGGCACCCACGACGGTGTGGATTTCGTCGATGAACGTGACGATCTGCCCGTCGGAGGCCTTGATTTCCTCCAGCACCGCCTTGAGCCGCTCCTCGAACTCACCGCGGTACTTCGCCCCGGCGATCATCGAGCCCAGGTCCAGGGCGATCAGCGTCTTTCCGCGCAGGGACTCGGGAACGTCGCCGGCAACCATGCGCTGGGCAAGGCCCTCGACGACGGCGGTCTTGCCCACGCCGGGTTCCCCGATGAGCACCGGGTTGTTCTTGGTGCGGCGCGAGAGCACCTGGATGACGCGGCGGATTTCGGCATCGCGGCCGATGACGGGGTCAAGCTTTCCCGAGCGGGCAATGGCCGTCATGTCGGTGCCGAACTTTTCCAGGGCCTGGAAGGTGTTTTCGGGATCGGGGTTGTTGACCTTGCGGTCCCCGCGGATTGAGGGCAGGGCGCTGGCCAACGCCTGTCGCGTGGCCCCGGAAGCACGCAGGGCCTTGCCCGCCGCGCCGGTGTCCTCGCTCAGTCCCAGCAGCAGGTGTTCGGTGGAGACGTAGCCGTCCCCCAATGCGGCTGCTGCCTGCTGTGCGGCGGTGATGGCCTGCAGGATGCCACGGGAGTACTGGGCCTGGGCCACGCTGCTCCCGGACGAGGTCGGCAGTGCCTTGATGGCGGCGCTGGCCTGGACCGACACCTGGTCGGGGTCGATTCCGGCCGCCTTCAGCAAGGCCACGGCCACCGATTCGCGCTGGTCAACAAGCGCCTTGAGCAGGTGTGCGGGTTCCACCTGCGGGTTTCCGGCCGTGGAGGCGTTCATTCCCGAAGCGGAAAGGGCTTCCTGGCTCTTGGTCGTCAATTTGGTGTCCACGCTCGTCCTTTCGATGTTGGCTAAACTCTCAAACTTGAGTCTATCTCACTCAACTCTGTTCGGACGAAGAATATTCCTTCCAAAATGCCGAAGCGCCCGGCCCCCCCCCCCCGGGGCCCGCGGGGGCGTTTAAAA